>NZ_JBAGKI010000110.1:0-10050 GCF_036689795.1 Micromonospora palythoicola
GGTGGCCCCCCCGGGGGTCACCCGGCTGCCCGGCGGGGGCCCAAACCCCCCCCCGGGGCCGGGCGTAGTCCCCAACCCCGCCCGCCCCCCGCCTACCCCTCCCCCGCGCCCGCGCCCGCGCCCGCGCCCGCGATATCCTCCGCGATCTTGCACTTTTGGTCGGCGTTACGCGACTTCTGCGGCATATGCACCGACAGAAACTGCAAGATCGCCGCGGCGGGGGCGGGCGGGGCGGGGGCGGGCGGGGCGGGGGCGGGGGCGGTGGGGTGGGTCAGCCGTGGGTGGTTAGGCCGCCGTCTACGGGGATCACTGCGCCGGTCAGGTAGGCCCCGGCTCGGGAGGCCAGGTAGATGGCGGTGCCGGCCATGTCCTCGGGGCGGCCGATGCGGCCGAGGGGGATCTGGGCCTCGATGGCCGAGCGGGAACCGGGGTCGTCGAGCGCGAACGCCATCATCTTGCTCTCGAACGGCCCCGGGGCGATCGCGTTGACGGTGATCTGCTCGCCGGCCAACTGGTGAGCCAGGCTGCGGGTCAGCATGTGCACCGCCGCCTTGGTCGCCGAGTAGGCGTACACCTCCATCATCGGCACCCGGATGCCGTCGATGGAGCCGATGTTGATGACGCGCGCCGGATCGTCCGAGTTCGCCGCCGCGCGCAGGGCCGGAAGCAGCGCGGTGGTCAGCCGGAAGACCGCCTTGACGTTCACCGCCCACAACTTGTCGAACGCGCTCTCCGGATAGCTCTCCAACGGCGCGCCCCAGGTGGCCCCGGCGTTGTTCAC
Organism: Micromonospora palythoicola; assembly: GCF_036689795.1. Taxonomy (NCBI): domain Bacteria; kingdom Bacillati; phylum Actinomycetota; class Actinomycetes; order Micromonosporales; family Micromonosporaceae; genus Micromonospora; species Micromonospora palythoicola. The sequence continues at coordinate 782 of NZ_JBAGKI010000110.1, forward strand.
CAGGACGTCCAGCTTGTCGACCCGGTCCTGGACGGCGGTGGCGAGGTGCTGCGCGCCCTCGTCGCGGCCCAGGTCGGCGGGGATCGCCTCGCAGCGTCCGTGCGCGGCCAACTCCTTGGCCACCGCCTCGCAGACGTCGGCCTTGCGGGAGGAGATGATGACGTGCGCCCCGGCGGCGACGAAACCCCGGGCGATCATCAGGCCGATGCCCCGGGAGCCGCCGGTGACCAGGACGGTCTTGCCGTCGACCGAGAACAGATCCTTCATGCCAACCCCTCGCGGTACCCGGCCTGGGGGCAGCCGGTGTCGGTGCCGCCGTCACGAACCCTCGGGGCGTCACGACGACCAGGTCACTACCGATCAGTAACCTAACCGTCCGGCCACTTCGGGAACAACCCCGGCCGTCCGCCGAAGCCGCAACCTCTCAACCGGGGTGGCGCGGGATGCGTACGGGCCGGGCTCGGGCTAACGTCGCAGGTGATGGTCCCTTCCGGTCACCTCGCCCCGGCGCCGCCCGACGCTGCCGCCAACCCGGCCGAGATCGACACGATCACCCTCGGCGATCTCGCACCCGACACCGCGTGGCGGCGACCCTTGCTGCTGGACCGCGACGTGATCGTGCTGACCACGAGTGGGCACGGGCTCGCCGAGGTGGATTTCCGGGCCCTGCCCTGCCGGCCCGGCACGCTGCTGCGGATCCGTCCCGGTCAGGTGCTGCGTTGCGCCCTGCCCCAACTCGACGCCACGGTGGTCCGGTGGCGTCCGGAGGCGCTGGACGGGTTCGACGTCGACGTCGACGGCGTGCCCGGCTGGGTCCAGCTGGCCGGCGAGGACGAGGACGCGATCATCAACGAGGTCAGTCAACTGACCGTCGACGCCAGCCGGCACCGGGACACCCGGGCCGCCCGCAGCCTGCTGCGCCATCAACTGAGCGTGCTGCTGCTGCGGCTGAGCATGCTGCCGTCCGGCTCCGGGCAGCCGTCGCGGCCGGAGGACGAGACCTTCCGGCGACTGTGCCGCGAGGTGGAGCGGGGATACCAGGACACCCGGCGGGTCGAGGACTACGCCGACCGACTGGGCTGCTCGGTGCGTACCCTGACCCGGGCCTGCCTGGCGATCACCGGGCGCAGCGCCAAGCAGGTGGTGGACGAGCGGGTCGCGCTCCAGGCCAGCCGGTTGCTGGCGGCCACCGACGAGCCGATCGCCCGGATCGGCCGGCAGCTCGGCTTCACCGAACCGACGAACTTCGGCCGGTTCTTCACCCGCGAGGTCGGCATGAGTCCGGGCGCGTTCCGGGCCGCCCGCGAACGGCCCGCGTCGGCACCGGTGGTCCGCCCCCGCCCTCCCGTCGACGCTCGCATCGACGTCCATCGGGCATGACGGTGCGGCGCACGTGGTGCGCCGCCGGGCGATCCGGCGGGCTCAGGTGCGGCACCGGCGGCGACGGATTGGGCATGATGACGGGGTGCAGATCTCCGCGCGTGGCGACTACGCGGTACGGGCGACACTGAGTCTGGCGGCCAGCTACCCGTCGCTGCTGTCCACCCAGGCCATCTCGGCGGAGCAGGACATGCCCCGCAAGTTCCTGGAGGCGGTCCTCGCCGACCTGCGTCGGGCCGGCATCGTGCGGGCCCAGCGCGGCGCGGAGGGTGGGTACACCCTGACCCGACCGCCCGGCGAGGTGACCGTGGGCGCGGTGCTGCGGGCGGCGGAAGGGCCGCTGGCCGGCGTCCGCGGCCTACGTCCGGAGGAGACCCGCTACGACGGGGTGGCCGCGCACCTGCCCGAGTTCTGGGTCGCGGTCCGCGCCGCCCTGCGCCGGGTGGTCGACGAGGTGAGCCTCGCCGACCTGGTGAACGGGCGGCTGCCGCCGCACGTCCGTCGCCTCACCACCCTGCCGGACGCCTGGGAACCCCGCTGATGCCCACCCCCACCCTGCGTACCGGCCTGCCCCCGATCCACGCCACGGTGGACGAGCAGAACAGCGCATCGCTGGCCCTGCTGGCACGGCTCGGTTTCGGTCACGAACGCGATGTCGCCGAGCCCAACGGCAGCACCACCCGGGTGTTGTTCGTCGACCACCCGCGCGACTGATACTCCACTGCGGATCCGGCCTGGTTTGGCGAATCGACGCAACGGGAATCTTCGAGCCCGTACGGGAAGTCTCGAAGGGAGCCCCACAATGGGTGTGATGTTGCGTAAGCGCAAGAAGTTCGGGCCGCTGATCCTGCACTTCACGCAGAACGGCTTCTCGTCCTGGAGCATCAAGCTCGGTCGGTGGTCCTGGAACTCGCGGGCCAAGGCGCACCGCGTCGACCTGCCGGGGCCGCTGCACTGGAAGCAGGACAAGTCCTGAAGCGCCGACGTTCAGCGGGGCGCCGGCACCCCCGGCGCCCCGACATTGTGTCTGGCCGCACCATCCGTTTCCGCTGACCCGGGCGGGTCGCACCGATGACGCACCGCCGGGCCGGACAATTTCGACATGAATCAGAAAGCGGACCACCGGTCGGCGCGTCGGCGTACCGCACTGGCCTGCGGGCTCATTTTCGTGACCTACTTCGTCGTGCCGGTGGAGTCCGATCCCGACCCGACCCGACTCGGCCTGCGCATTGTGCTCACGCTGCTGATTCTCGGCGTAGTGGCCTGGCTGGTCACCGGTCAGGTACGCCGGCAGGTCGTCGCCGCGACCCACGAACGCGAGGCACCTCCGCTGACGCACCTGGTCCTCGCGCTGGTCGCCGGCCTGCTCGCCTTCGCGCTCGCCGACTATGTGATCGCCCGGGTCGCGCCGTCCCAGTTCGTGAACCTGGAGACCCGCGTCGACGCGTTGTACTTCGCGCTGGCCACGTTGACCACCATCGGCTACGGCGACGTGCACGCCCACGGGCAGCTCGCCCGGGTGCTGGTCTGCGCGCAGATGGTGTTCAGCATCGGGGTGGTCGCCACCGGCTTCTCACTCGTGGTCAAGCGCCTGACCGCACGGGTGTGACGAGCACGTCGCCGCCGAGCCGGCCGTCCGGCGGGGTCCGGGTCACCCGGCCGCCGTCGAGCAGGTCGTGCAGGGCCCGAACGGCGTCCACCGCCCGGTAGGCGGTCTCCGTCAGCGCGTACCGGCGCAGCTCGGTGACCGTGCGCGGGCCGTGCCGGGTCAGCTCGCCCAGCAGCACCCGCCCGAGCGGGGCCGGGTCCACCGGGGACGCCGGTGAGAGTGGCTCGCCGTACGGGTCGCGGAACCGCAACCCGCTCGCCCACAGGGTCTCCTTCAGCTCCTCCAGGCTGCGGTCCGATCCGGTGCCGAAGCCGAGCCGCCGGTCGGCGTCGACCAACTCGACCTCGGTGGCCAGCGCGAACCCGGCGTCGACGAGCGCCGCCCGCAGGTGGCGCGCCGCACCGGCGACCACGAACGCCTCGGCGGCCCGGCCGGTCGCGGCGGCGGTCAGCGCCACCGGATCGTCCGCCTCCAGGTAGGACAGCACCGGAGCGCCCGCGGCACCGGCCGCCCGCAGGGCCACCGGCAGCCGGGCCGGCGGGCCGGGCATCAGGTGCACGGCGACCTCGGCCGGCAGTCCGGCCTCGGCGGCACCGACCCTGGCCGGTAGTTCCTCGGTGCCCTCGGCGAGCACGAGGACGGTGAGCCGGCAGCCGCGCAGCCGCGCGGCATGCTCGCCGGCCAGGCGTACGGTCTGCTCGGCCAGGTGCGGGTCGCTGCCGTCGTACCCGACGGCGACGGTGGCCCGGCGGGCGCGGCGCAGCGCGGCCGGCAGCCACCGGTCCAGGTGTCGGAGGAACGGCGCGTGCCCTACGGCGTCGATCGGCATGCTGTGGTTCTACCGCAACGGGTCAGGCCGGCCCGCCTGGACGGCGGGTCATACCGGGACCGAGATGCCGACGCCGCCTCGGGTGTCCCCGCCGTAGCGCTGGATCTCGGCGGCCAGGTCGAGACGACCGATCCTGGTCCGGGCGGCGAGGGCGGCGTCGTCGAGCCGGTCGGCGGGCACCAGCCAGACCACCTCGAACTCGAGCCCGTCCGGATCCCGGCCGTAGAGGCTCTTGGTGGTGCCGTGGTCGGAGGTGCCGACCAGCGCGCCCGCCTCGGTCAGCCGCCGGGCGGTGGTGGCCAGTTCGTCGAGGGTGTCCACCTCCCAGGCCAGGTGGTAGAGGCCGACGGTGGCCCGGCCGGCGGTCGACCGGCCGGCGCCCGCACCGATCTCGAACAGGCCGAGGTCGTGGTCGTTGGTGGAGCCCGGCGCCTGGAGGAAGGCGGCGCCCCGGAAACCCTCCGGGGTCATCGGTACCCGGCGGAAGCCCAGCACGTCGCGGTAGAAGGCGACGCTGCGGTCGAGGTCGCTGACATAGAGGACGGCGTGGTTGAGGCGATGGATTCCCATGCGACAAGGCTAGCCGGGAATTAGTTGAGTGTTCAACTACCAGGCTATGATGCTGGTCATGACCCGCTGGCTGGACCCGGACGAACAGCGCACCTGGCGGGCGTTCCTGACCGCCTCCCGGGCGCTGATGGACACGCTCGACCGCGAGCTGCAACGCGACGCCGGGATGCCGCACGCCTACTACGAGATCCTGGTACGGCTCTCCGAGGCACCCGGACGCCGCCTGCGGATGAGCGAGTTGGCCGAGTCCAGCGGCTCCTCGCGCAGTCGGCTGTCGCACGCGGTGGCCCGTCTGGAGGCGGCCGGCTGGGTGCGTCGCGAGGACTGCCCCACCGACCGGCGCGGCCAGATCGCCCACCTCACCGACGACGGATTCGCGAAACTGGCCGCCGCCGCGCCCGGCCACGTCGAGGGGGTACGCCGGCACCTGTTCGACCCCCTCGACCCCGACCAGGTGGCGCAGCTACGCCGGATCAGCGAGCTGCTGGCCGAACGCCTGAGGTCAGCGTGACCGGATCCTGACCGAACCACTCCGGCGCGGGTCTTGTACTAAACGTCGCTGAATGAGCACGATGGGGCGTGCCCTCCGGCTTCGGTGAACTGACTGATCAGGCGCACGACCTGGTCTCCGCCGGCGATCTCGCCGGCGCCCAACGGCTGCTCGCCGACGCGCTGACCGGCGCCGACCCGCGCCCGGCCAACGCCACGTCCGAGTTGGCCGAGGCGGCCAGCCTGCACGCGCGGGTGCTGGTCGCGCTCGGTGAGCCGCACTCGGCACGGGGCTGGGCCGCCTACGCGTACGCCGCCAGCACCCGGCTGTACGGTCGCTCCGATCCACGTACGGTGGCCGCCGCGGCCACCCTGGCGGCGGTGCTGCACCGGGTGGGCAGTTGGTCGCGGGCGGCCCGGCTGTACCAGGAAGTGATCATCGAGCTGACCGCGTCGGACGGGCCGGAGTCGTTGCGGGTGCTCGCCGCCCACGCCGACCTGGCCACCGTGGAGTACGCCCGGGGGCAGTGCCAGGTCGCCCGCGACCGGCTCCAGGACGCCTGGGAGCTGCACCGCGAGGTCTACGGCGACGGGCACCCGAGCGGGATCAAGATGTTGGCCCGGCTCGGCTCGATGCAACGCGACTGCGGCCAGTTCACCGAGGCGCAGGACAACCTGGCCCTGGCCCGTGAACTGGCCCGCCAGCACCTCGCCGTGGACGATCCGCTGGCCGTCCAGGTGGCGGCGCTGTCCCGGGCGGCGGCCAATCCGGACCACGTCTGCGCCGACAACCCGCCGGTCAGCGCGGAGGAACCGGTCGTGCCGTCCGCCCGTACCCCGCCGACCGAGCACCCCCCGCCCGCGTCGAGCTGGCCGCATCCGCGCCTGCCCGACGACGACGGCTCCGCCTGGGCGGCACCCACGCCCGCCGAAGCGGACCCCACCCCGGCCGGGGCAGACGCGGCGGACTCGCCGGGCACCTGGGCCGACCACGAGCCCGGGGCCACGGCACCGCTGCCCGACACCTGGCCGCCCGCCTGGGCGACGGCACCGGAGGACGAACCGCCGGACGAGCCGACCTGGGCCGCTGCCGCGCCGCCCTGGGGCTCGGACGAGCCGGCGCCCGCCGGGGAGGGCCATCCGGCGGAGGGCTACCACCCGAGCCACGGGTACCCGACGGCGGATCTCGGAGCGCCCGGTGCCGCCTCGGCGGTGCCCACACCCCGGCAGCCGGTCGACGGCCCGGCCGGGCCACCCGAGGACTGGTGGGTCAGCCCGGCCGCCGAGCAGCCCGCCCCGAACCCCTATCCGGAGGTGCCGCCACCGACCGGCGGTGCCGTGCCGCCGAGCGTCGTCGGACTGACCGGCACGCCACAGGCCCCCGGGGTGTACCGGCTGCGCCGGGTCGAGCCGGAACGCCCCGGGCCACCGTCGCGGCTGCTGCCGGTCCCGGTACGCCGTACCGCCGCCGCACCGCAACCGGCAGACCGACCGAACCGGCTGGTGCTGATCGTCGCGGCCGGAGTGGCCGTGGTGCTGCTCGGCGCCGCGGCGGTGATCGCCGGGGTGTCCCGGGTCGACGGCGGCGATCCGGCACCGCCGGCGGCCAGCGGTGACCCGAGCGGCGCGGTACCTCCGGCGGCCACGGCCACCGACGGCGCCGCTCCCCCCGCCTCGCCCGGTGCGGCCCCGACCGGCCTGTCGCTGCGCGACAACCGGGACAGTGTGACGTTGCGGTGGACGTACCCGTCCGGGGCGGAGGGGCCGGTGATCGTCTCGGGCGGTCGGAACGGTCAGCCGCAGAATCCGTTCGCCGATCTGCCCGCCGGCAGCGACAGCTTCGTGGTCTACGGGCTCAATCGCAGTCTCGACTACTGCTTCACCGTCGCGGTGGCCTGGTCCACCGACACCGTCGCCCGCTCCGACGAGGTCTGCACCGAGCGCCGCTGACCGGCGGAGCGCGCTATCTTTGGCAGTTCAGGCACAAAAAAGAACGGCTTGAAAAAGCCGTCCTGAATGCGAATTCTAGCCAATCGGGAGACGGATTGTCAAGGCACTCCGGCGGTTCACCGTCCGACGACGAGATCGGCCGCGAGCAGGAGTACGTCTCGATGCTCTACCAACGCCTCGACGACCTGCGGGACCAGGCGGCGGCACGGTTGACCGAGCAGCTGCGGTCCACCGGTGGCACGTTGCAGGCCCGCTCGCAGCGCGACGGTTCGGTACGCATGTACGCCGATCAGGTCGAGCAGTTCTCGGCGGTGGAGAACGGCCTCTGCTTCGGCCGGCTGGACACCGACAGCGACCAGCGCCACTACATCGGTCGAATCGGCATCTTCGACACCGAAGGTGACTACGAGCCACTGCTGATCGACTGGCGGGCCCCGGCCGCCCGCGCCTTCTACCTCGCCACCGCCGCCAACCCGCAGGGCATCCGGCGACGTCGGCACCTGCGTACCCGGCAGCGCAAGGTGGTCGGCCTCAACGACGAGGTGCTCGACCTGGCCACCGCCTCCCCCGCCGCCCACGAGGAGCTGACCGGTGAGGCGTCGCTGCTCGCGGCGGTGAACGCCGGCCGGACCGGCCGGATGCGCGACATCGTGGAGACCATCCAGGCCGAGCAGGACCGGATCATCCGGGCCGACCTGTCGGGCGTGCTGGTGGTGCAGGGCGGGCCGGGCACCGGCAAGACGGCGGTGGCGCTGCACCGGGCCGCGTACCTGCTCTACACGCACCGGCGGGAGCTGTCGACCCGGGGGGTCCTGCTGGTCGGCCCGAACGTGACGTTCCTGCGGTACATCTCGCAGGTACTGCCGGCGCTCGCCGAGACCGGCGTGCTGCTGCGCACCCAGGGCGATCTCTTCCCCGGGGTCACCGCCCACCGGGCCGAGCCCGCCACCACCGCCGCCCTGAAGGGCCGACTGACGATGGTCGAGGTGCTGGCCAACGCCGTACGCGACCGGCAGCGGGTGCCCGACGAGCCGTTGGAGATCGAGTTGCCGCAGCGGGAAATCCTGGTCCTCGACCCGGCCACCGTGCGGGCGGCGCGCGACCGGGCCCGGCGCAGCGGCCGGCCGCACAACCTGGCCCGCGCGGTCTTCGACATCGAGATCATTCACGCGCTCGCCGACCAGGTGGCCGAGCGCATCGGCGCCGATCCGCTGGGCGGGGAGAACCTGCTGGAGGAGGCCGACCGCGCCGAGATCCGCCGTGAGCTGCGCGAGGAGCCGGAGGTGCGGGCGGCCCTGGACGAGCTGTGGCCGGTGCTCACGCCGCAACGCCTGCTCGCCGACCTGTACGCCGCCGCGGAGCGCATCGGCACCGCCGCGCCCATGCTCAGCGACGCCGAGCGGGCCGCGTTGCACCGCGAGCCGGGCGGCTGGACACCGGCGGACGTGCCCCTGCTCGACGAGGCGGCGGAGTTGCTCGGCGAGGACGACCGGGCCGCCGCCGCCCGCCGGAGCCGGATCCGTGCCCTGCAACGCGAGTACGCCGAGGGTGTGCTGGAGATCGCCCGGGGTTCGCGCTCGATCGACGTGGAGGACGAGGCCGAGGGGGGCGAGATCCTCGGCGTGACCGACCTGCTCGACGCCGACCGGCTGCTGGAACGGCAGGAGGAGGCGGACCGGCTGACCACCGCCCAACGCGCGGCGGCCGATCGGGGATGGGCGTTCGGGCATGTCATCGTCGACGAGGCGCAGGAGCTGTCGCCGATGGCGTGGCGGCTGCTGATGCGCCGCTGCCCGAGCCGGTCGATGACGATCGTGGGTGACGTGGCGCAGACCGGGGCGCTGGCCGGCACCCCGTCGTGGGCGGAGGCGCTGGCGCCGTACGTGGCGGACCGGTGGCGGCTGACCGAGCTGACCGTCAGCTACCGCACCCCCGCCGAGATCATGGACGTGGCCGCGGGCGTACTGGCCCAGGTCGATCCGGCGCTGCGCCCGCCCCGCGCCGTACGCTCCAGCGGTTTCGCGCCGCGGCAGCGGGCGGTGCCGGCGGAGTCGCTCGCCGCCGAGCTGGTGGCGGTCGCCACCGCCGAAGCGGCCGGGCTGACCGACGGGCGGCTCGGGGTGATCGTCCCGGCCGGCCGGCTCGACGACCTCGGTGCCGCGCTGACGGCGGCGCTGCCCGAGGCGGCCGTCGGCGAGCAACCGGAACTGGAGAGCCGCGTCGTGGTACTGACCGTCGCCGGCGCCAAGGGCCTCGAATTCGACTCGGTCATCGTGGTCGACCCCGACCGCATCGTCGCCGAGTCCCCCCGAGGCCCCAGCGACCTCTACGTAGCTCTCACCCGAGCCACCCAACGCCTAACCACCCTCACCCCCGCCCCCTAACCCTCCCCGCCCCCACCCACCCCTCCCGCCCCACCCACCCCTCCCGCGGTGGGGCATT
>NZ_JBAGKI010000111.1:0-9549 GCF_036689795.1 Micromonospora palythoicola
CCGGGGGTGGGCCCGGCTTCCCGCGCTCACCGGCGGGCCCGCCGCAGAAACCCCCGCACGGTGGTGGGCCGGGCACCCCGGGCCGACCTCGTCGTAGCTACCTACCGTCCGTCAGTCCTCCCCGCCGTCACCCTCGGCCGCCTGCTGGGCGACCGCGTACCCCATCTGCAGGAAGTCGGAGGCGGCCACCGCGGTCAACGCCGTGGCGACGAGCCGGGTCAGCCGGGGCGCGAGCACCAGTCCGCCGGTCAGACCGGTCGCCACCCACACGGCCAGACAGAACGGGCAGCTGAGCAGTTCGCCGATGGCGTGGCGGGTGGAACTGCCCGAGTCGCGTACCTGCTCCATCACCTCGCCGCTGCCGATCGGCCGGTCGTAGCGCGTGAAGGGCGCGCGCAACGGACTGGTCACCGCGTCCTTGGACAGCAGCCGACTGAGCTTGTGGGTGGCGATGGCGAGCAGCACCACGTCCGACGTGCTGGGTCGCTCGGGCACCGTCCGCCCGGTCACCCGCACCAGGCCGGCGATCGCACCGGTCACCGCGGCGTAGGTGCCCATCGCCGCCAGGTAACCACCCAGCGGGCGGTGCTCGTGCGGTGCGTACGCCTGGCGCAACCGCGCCACCTTCTGCTTCAGATCGCTCACCCGGCCTCCTCTTCGGGTCACGCTACGAGTCCGCCGCGGTCCGGCGGCAGGTCCGCTCGGATCAGCCGGCCTGCAGGTTGTCGGCCACCTCGCGGGCCAGGCTGTCAAGTGCCTCGTCCGCCAGCCGGTCGACGTCCTCGCCACCCCCGCCGATCTCCAACCGGAGGCGGGAGCCACCGGCGTCCACCGGCTCCACCCGCAGGTCGGCGGACCAGTCGGTGCCTCGGGCGGTCCAGCGGGCGTGCAGTTGCTCGGCCTCGCCCTCCTGGGCCGGGTCGTTCGACAGCAACGGCTCGGGCAGCCAGGAGGAGATCCGGTCGGGATCGGTGGCCGTGTTGAACACGACCTCCGGAGGCGCGGACACCCCTCGCTCGGCGACCGCCATCACGCGTCCCGCAGCCGGCTCGGGTCGACCTCACGCCCCGGGTGGCGGGCGAGGTACTCGGTCTCCAGCTCGGCGGTGCGTCGCAGGTGGTTGGCGAGCGCCGAGTCGGTGGCGTGGCGCAGCGTGTCCAGTCGGGTGCGGTGCAGGCTCTGCATCTCCCGGATGAGATCCTCCTCGCCCAGTTCCGCCGGATCGATGCCGAGCAGATCCGCCTCGGGCGCGGGCGTCGGCGTCCGATCGTCGCCCCACTCAGGAATCCGCTGCTCGGGGCTCACCTCCGTACCGCCGGTGGGAAATCCGTCCGGTCGTCCCGATGCCGTCATCTCGCCCCCTCGTCCGTCCTGGGCTGGCGTCTGTACGGTTGCCCACCCCGGGTGTGGCCAAACCACGAGGCACTACGACACCGCGTCGGAGAAGACGGCCGGCTTCGGTACCCTCGTGGCATGAAGCGGCTCTGGACCCCGGCGTGGATCGCTCGCCACGTGGCCATGGTCGTGCTGGTGACCACCTTCCTCGGGCTCGGCTGGTGGCAGGTCAGCCGGGCGGCGGCGGGCAACGCCATCAGCTGGGGTTACGCCGTGGAGTGGCCGATCTTCGCGGGCTTCGTGGTCTTCGTCTGGTGGCGCGAGGTGCGCCACACCCGCCGAACGGCCGCGCCGCCGAACGGGGACCCGGCCGCACCGACGTCCGCCGATCACCTGGGCGAGTCCGCCGGACCCGGCGGTGTCACCGCATCCGACGCCGGCCCGCCACGGCCGGGCATCCGTCGCCCGGTGCGGGTCGCCCGGGTCGGCGCCGCGCCCGGTGCGGACGACGCCGAGCTAACCGCCTACAACCGCTACCTGTCATGGTTGAACGCCAATCCGGGCGCGAAGCCCGGTGACTACCCCGGCTGAACCGGGCCCGGAAGGACGGACGAGAAGTGCGCGCTGCCCTCACCCGCTACCGCGTGATCGCCTGGGTCGTCGGCGTGGTGCTGATCCTGCTGGTCGTGATCGGCATGCCGCTCAAGTACGGCTTTGACAACCCGGTCGTGGTGGAAACCGTGGGCCAGGTACACGGCTTCCTCTACATGGTGTACCTGGTCGCCGCGTTCGACCTGTCCCGGCGGGCCGACTGGCCGCTCAAGCGGATGATCCTGGTGATGTTGGCCGGCACCGTACCGTTCGTCTCCTTCTGGGCCGAGCGGCGGGTGAGCGCGCTGGTCACCGCCGAGCAGCGGGAACGCGAGCAGGCACCCGAGCCGATCGCCGGCTAGCGACCCGCCCTCACCGTCGCGGTCGCCACGGTTCGGTACCCGCCAGCGGGTCCTCCCAGCCGCCGTAGCTGTTCATCTCGCGGGCCCGGCGCAGCGCCCGGCTCACCTGGCCGAACTGATGCTCGTCGTCGCTGCTGAACAACAGCTCGTCGCCGCCCGCCCGGCGACCCCACAGCTCGTACGCCGGTGGGCGCCAGCGGTCGCCCGCCACCGCGAGCAGCACCGGCACGAGGAACACGGCACCGAGCAGGAGGTACGCCCCGGCGGTGAGCCGTTGCAGCCCGCCGGTGAACCCGAGCAGCAGTCCCACCCCGCCGATCACCACCGTCGAGGTCAGCACGGCCCGGGTCGCCGCCCGGTCGTGTGGCCCCCGGGTGCTGTGCAGATGGGTCAGCTCGGCGACGCGCCAACTGCTGCGCCCGACGGTGAACCGGTCGACCGTGACGATGATCCCGGGCCGGGCGTAGAGCAACGTGGGCCCGGTGCCGGCGCCTCGGGGTGTCCGTGGCGGTCGCGTCGTCGCGCCATCAGGATTCACGACCCCTCCTTCCACGGCTGGCACCGGGTCGATCACCACCGGCCGGAGACATCGACACCGGTTGACGGGATTCCCGGCCGCGCGCTTCATTGTGGGCCGCCCGCGCCACTCCGGCTCGGGCGTTTGCGATGGTCAGAGGCCTGCCAGGGACAGGTGGTGCCGGAAACAGCGCAGCAAGTCCGGCTTGTCGGTCATAACGTCCCGGCATCCGACGTCATATGCCGGGAGCGACCAGTCCGACATATCGCTGATAACCGCCTTGGGGCTGGTCGTGGCCTGCGTCCTCCGCCACAGCACCACCATTGGTCCCGACTTTCTCTGCGGATGACAGGCGTCCCGTACTAGGTTGGGCGGGTCGGCCCGGCCGGCCGCCGTCCACCGGGACGGCACCGGGCCGTCGCCGTCGCGGAGCCTCAGCCGCCCGCGCCGGCCGCCGGGAGAGGAGCATTCGGGCTCTTGTCGTCCCTGACGCACACGCTGCGCGCCCTGACGGCCGCCGCCGTCACCCTGGCGCTGCTCATGCCGGCGACGGTGGCTCGGGCCGAGCCTTCCCCCGCCGAACTCACCCGGCGGATCGAGAAGGCCTCCGTCGAGTTGGAACGCGTGGTGGAGGCCCACAACGAGCTGCGGGAGAAGATCAAGGACAACCGTGCCGCGGTGGAGCGGTTGCAGGACCGGATCGGCCCACTGGAGCAGCAGGCGGAGCAGAGCCGCGCGGACGTCGGCGAGATGGCGGTGACCGCGTACAAGACCGGCACCCTGGGCACCGTCGACGCGCTGCTGCACGGCGGTGACTCCACCGCGGTACTGGACCGGCTCGGCACGCTGGACCACCTGACCCGGCAGCGGCAGACCACCATCGCCGGCTACACCGCCGACCAACGGCGGCTGCTCGACGAGAAGACCCGGCTCGACGTGACGCTCAGCCGGCAGGCGGCGCAGTCACGCGAGCTGTCCTCGGCGAAGAAGCGGATCGAGCGCGATCTCGCCAAGCTCTACGAGCTGCGCCGGCAGGCGTACGGCCGGGCGACCGAACGACCGACGAACCGGGCCAGCAGTGCCCAGGACGCACCCGCCGTCTCCGGCAAGGCCGGCGTCGCCGTCCGGTACGCCTACGGCGCGCTGGGCAAGCCGTACGCCTGGGGACAGGACGGGCCGGGCAGTTACGACTGCTCCGGGCTGACCTCGGCCGCCTGGCGGGCGGCCGGCCGGTCCCTGCCACACAACACCCGCATGCAGTGGGGAGCGGTGGCCCACATCAGTCGCGGTGAGCTGCGCCCCGGCGATCTGGTCTTCTACCGCAGCCTCGGCCACGTCGCCATCTACGTCGGCGACGGGCAGGTCATCCACGCACCAACCTTCGGCCGCAACGTGGAGAAGCGGTCCGTGGACCTGATGTCGCCGTACGGCTACGGGCGGGTGCGCTGACCCACCGGCCCCGACGAGCCGATCCGGCGACGCCCCGGCCGCCGACGACCGGCGAACGGCCGGCGTCCCCCTATCGGACGCCGGCCGTTCGCCGTTATTGTCTCCCGCTCAGGCCGCCTGCAGACCCTCCGCCCGGGCCAGCTCGCGGAGCCGGCCGAGCGCCTGGATCTCCAACTGCCGGATCCGCTCCCGGGACAGGGAGAACCGCGAGGCCACCTCGGTCAGCGAGTGCTCACGGCCGTCCTCCAGCCCGTACCGGGCCCGCATGATGCCGGCCGAACGGTCGTCCAGGTGGTTGAGCAGCCCTTCGATCCGCTGCCGCTCCAACCCGGTCAGCACGATCTCCTCCGGGGACGGAGCGTCGCTGTCGGCGACCAGGTCGCCGAGGTTGGTGTCGCCGTCGTCGCCGACCGGCGTGTCCAGCGACACGGTGTCCTGCGACCAGCGGACCAGTTCGTTGACCCGCTCGACGGTGACCCCCAGCGCCGCCGCGATCTGCTCCGGCTCCGGGTCGCCGCCCAGCTCACGGGTGAGCTGCCGGGCCACGTTACGCATCCGGTTGACGTCCTCGACCAGGTGCACCGGCAGCCGCACGGTGCGTTCCTGCTGGGCGATCGCCCGGCTGATGGCCTGGCGGATCCACCACGTCGCATAGGTGGAGAACTTGTATCCGCGTTCGTAGTCGAACTTCTCGACCGCCCGGACCAGACCGGTGTTGCCTTCCTGGATCAGATCCAGCATCGGCATGCCGGAGCGGACGTAGCGTCGGGCGATCGACACGACCAACCGCAGATTCGCCCGGATGAACAGGTCCTTGGCCCGTTCCCCGTCGGCGACCAGCCGCTCCAGTTCCTCCCGGGTGACCCCGTCGGGGACGCGGTCCTCGCCGATCAGGTGCTCGGCGTAGAGGCCGGCCTCGATCGCCTTGGAGAGATCGACCTCCTTGGCGGCGTCCAGCAGCGGCGTCCGGGAGATCTCGTGCAGGTAGACTCCGACCAGGTCGCGCTCCTCGGCGACCTCGTCAGTTCGCATTCCGATGTTCTTGTCCACGGTGCCCACGGTCCCCTCGCTCGCGCCGGTTGCCCGGTTCCTTGCCATCCCCACGCCCATCAGCCCTCCCCCGTAACCTCCGCTGTGCCCATCGGTGCTGACATCTACACAACAGATGAGACGTGTCGGGGATTCCATGTCGTGGGTCGAAAGTGTCACGAATGCCTGATAATCCGCTGAGAGCAGCGTCCATGTTTGCTGTCAGCACCCTGCCTGGCTGTTCGCCGGCAGGCACCTCGTGAGGTCGACGGATCGACGGATCGCCCTCCGTCCCGGTCCATGGCAGCACTGCCCGGCCGATGGTCGCAGCGACCCGGGTCACCACCGTGCTGCGATCCTGGTCACTGCCAGATACGCGTCCGTGGACCGCTCGGTTCATCCACGCCGGTGGTAATACCCCACGCCCTGATGAACAATCCGCGTGCCGGTCCTATGCCCGCGACGACGGCGGGTATCGGCCGGCTGTCTCGTTCCTGACGCGATCGGTACGGATTCCGGGCCGTGCCCGCCTGCATCCCCGTCGCACCGGCCCACCACCTGCGGCCCGTGTTCACCCGGATGAGGACGTCACCGGCCAGGCGGACGGCGTCTCCGGTTCGGACAGCGCGGCCGTGGGGGCCCAGGTCCCGCCGACCGGCCACCACAACTAACCTCGGACCATGGCGAATCGCAGCGTACTGGTCACCGGTGCCACGGGCGGGCTGGGCACGGCGGTCAGCGCCGCCTTCTCGGCGGCGGGGTGGCGCGTGGTCGCGCCCCAGCGCCGACGACCGGACCCGGTGGACGCAGCCGAGGTCGACGCTCCGGTCCGGATCGTCGCGGACCTGACCGACCCGCGGGACGTCGCCCGGGCGGCCGAGGTCGCGGCCGGCGATCCCGAGGCGCCGCTGCGCGCGGTGGTCAACCTGGTCGGCGGATACGCCAGCGGTGGCCTGGTGCACGAGACGCCGATCGAGGACTTCGAACGGATGCTGACCATCAATCTCCGCCCGACCCACCTGGTCACCCGTGCCGCGCTGCCGCACCTGGTCGCCGCCGGCGGCGGCGCGGTGGTCTGTGTCGCGGCCCGGGCGGCGGTCGCGCCCTTCCCCGGGGCCGCCGGCTACGTGACCGCGAAGGCCGCGGTGCTCGGCTTCGCCGCCGCGGTCGCGACGGAGTACAAGGCGGCCGGAGTCCGCTGCAACTCGGTGCTGCCGAGTGTCATCGACACCCCGACCAACCGCGACGCGATGCCGGACGCCGATCACACCCGTTGGGTGGACCCGGCCGAGATCGCCTCGGTGATCCGCTTCCTCGCCTCGGACGAGTCGGCACCCACCAGCGGCGCCGCCGTACCGGTCTACGGACGGGCCTGAAGCGGGACCAGTTCCGTCACCGGCGTGGCCGCCCCTGCCGGCGCGGTAGCGGTCGGCTCGTTCCCGGCCGCCAGCCAGGCGTTCAGGTGCTCGCGGATCTCCCGGGCCAGGTCCTCGGCCGGGAGAGCCGCATCGACCGGCACGAACGTCGGATACTCCGGCAGCGTGCGGTAGGCCAGGTCGGCAGCGGCCAGAAAGCCCAGGCTCTCGTGGTCGGTGCCCCGACGCTCGATCCGCCGGTACGCCTCGGTCGGCTCGACGGTCAGCAGGAACGTCAGCTGCGGTCGGGGGAAGAGTCGGTAGGCGGCCCGGATCATCCGCTCCCAGCGGTGCCCGCCGTGTGCCCGCAGGCTGGCGTACTGGCAGGCCGCGTAGCGGTCCATCACGGCCACCCGACCGGTACACAGGCCGCCGAGCAGGGTCATCGCGATGGCCAGCCAGCGCAGCACGGACTCCACCAGGAGCATTCCGTCCCGGCCGAGGAGACTCAGGGCATCCGGCCGACCGAGCCGGTGCGCCACCCGGCCGAGCCAGCGCCGGCCGCCGGCGTTGCGGTGGTAGGCGGCGGGATGCCCCGCCGCGGTGAGTGCCTCGGCCAGCCGGTACGCCTGGGTGGTCTTGCCCGAGCCGTCGATGCCGATCAAGGCAATGGTGCGGAGCCGCCCCCTGCCACAGCGGACTCCCGTCGAATCGGGCGCTCCCGTCGATCTGGCCACCCTCGAAAGGCTATCCGACAGGCGCACAGTGGTCGCACCATAGATCCGGTTTGCGCCCTGTTCATCCCCTTGCGCGCGCCGCGCAGGTGTGGGCGACCGGTATGCCGGGTACCGATCGGAGATCCCACCGGTGGCACCCCCGACGAGTCGACTGGAGAGGCGAGATGGCCGAGCGCGACGACGAGACTCTCCTGCACACCCTCAAGAAGGTCGCCGCCGTGCTCAAGCAGTCCGAGATCCCGTTCGCGCTCGGCGGCAGCTTCGCCGTGTACGCGCACGGCGGACACTCCAGCGAGCACGACGTCGACTTCCTCATCCGCGAGTCCGACGTCGAACCCGCGCTGGAGGCGCTGGGGCAGGCCGGTTTCACCGCCGAGCGGCCACCGGAGGACTGGTTGGTGAAGGTCTTCGACGGTGGCCGGATGGTGGACCTGATCCACCGCCCGATCGAGACGCCGGTGACCGAGGAGACCTTCGCCGACACGGTGGTACGCCCGGTCGACGCCATCCACATGCCGGTGCTGTCGGCCACCCAGCTGATGGTGCACAAACTGCTCAGCTTCTCCCAGCACTACTGCGACTTCGCCCGCGGGTTGCCGCTGGCCCGTTCGCTACGCGAGCAGATCGACTGGGAACGGGTACGCAAGGAGACGCAGCACTCGCCGTACGCCGAGTCGTTCCTGGTGCTGCTGGACAGGCTGGACGTCGTGCCCTACTCCGGCACGGCCGACGGGAAGGGGAAACCGTGACCGCGCACCGCGACTCCGGCGCCGGACCGCCGGACGAGTACGTCGAGGCGGAGATCCACCGGCTGCTGACCGAGGATCCGGCCGTCGCCGAACAGGGAATCACCGTGGTCCGTACCGAACGCGCTCTCGTGCTGCACGGCGAGGTCGAGAGCGCGCACCGGCGGGAGGAGATCCTGCGCCGGGTGGCCGACCGCTTCCCGGACGTGCCGATCACCAGTGACATCGGGGTGGTCCGCGCGCAGGCGCCCACGGAGATCGAGCAACTGCCCTGAGGGAGGTTCGATGGTTATCCGGATCGCCGCTGTGGGCGACGTACATCTGGACGAGGACGTGGTCGGCCGGTTCCGGCCGGCACTTGAGCAACTACCGGGCAACGTCGACGCGCTGCTGCTCGCCGGCGACCTGACCCGGCACGGCACCGAGGCCGAAGCCCGCTGCGTGGCCCGGGAGTTCGGCGGCCTGGGCGTACCGGTGATCGCCGTGCTGGGCAACCACGATCATCAGTGCGACCAGGTTCCCCAGGTGGTCGGGGCGTTGGAGGAGGCGGGCATCACCGTCCTGGAGGGCGACGGGGTGGTGCTGGACTGCCCGGGTGGCCGCCTCGGCGTCGCCGGGGTTAAGGGCTTCGGTGGCGGTTTCGCCGGCCGGTGCGCCAGCGACTTCGGCGAGCCGGAGATGAAGGCGTTCGTACGCACCACGACCGAGAGCGCCGATCGGCTGGGCGAGGCACTGCGCTCGCTGGACTGCGACGTGCTGGTGGCCCTCACCCACTACGCCCCGGTGCCGGACACCCTGGCCGGCGAACCGTTGGAGATCTACCCGTTCCTCGGCTGTTACCAGCTCGGGCAGGCCATCGACGCCGCGCCGACCGCGCTCGCCCTGCACGGGCACGCCCACCACGGCACCGAGCGGGGCACCACCCCGGGCGGGGTACGCGTCCGCAACGTCGCCCACCCGGTGATCAAGCAGGCGTACAGCGTCTTCCACCTGGGCGACCACCTTGATCAAGGCGAGGTTTCCGGAGTCGCCGCCGGGGGTATTCAGCAACCATGGAGCTGATTCTCTGGATTCTCGCAGTCGTACTGGTGGTCGCCGGCATCCTCGCGTTGTTCCGCCGGCAGATTCTCTGGGGCATCGTCCTCATCGTCGTCGGGCTGCTCGTCGGCCCGGGCGGGGTCAGCATCTTCAGTTGATTTGGCGGCGCAGGGCGTCGCTCATCGGACCCGCCGGGGTCGTCGCGACCGGTACTCCGTCCTCCCGACAGGAGTCACCGGGCGCGGCGACCCCGGCGTGCTGCCCGCCGACCGTGCCCGCTCCGGTCACCGTCGGCGGGCTCGCGCGCGGCAGGTGACCACAGCCGCGACCACGGCCCCCGGAGGTTTGCCGCGCCCGCGCCGCGGAGAACCTTCGACCCTGCGGACGAGT
>NZ_JBAGKI010000112.1:0-8794 GCF_036689795.1 Micromonospora palythoicola
GGGCCCGCCCCCGCGCCCCCGACGGCCCGACCCGCACCGTCGGCCGCACGGCGCGGTCAGCCGGTGACCGCGTTGAGCGCCGGCAGGTAGCCGTAGCGGTAGCCGTCGGCGTTCGGGTGGGACGCCTCGATGACCCCGGTGACGTCCCGGATCCACGGCGCGGCGCCGCAGACGCCGTGGCCGGCGAAGGTGGGTCGGGTGTCGGCGAAGGTGGCGCCGGCCGCGGCGGCCCGCTCGGCGGTCACGGCGGCGAGTACGTCGGCGGCCTCGTTGAGGATGGTGCGCTTGTAGGTGCTCATGGCCAGCAGTCCGCAGTAGCGGGTCTCGAACAGCCGGGGATAGCCGAGCACGATCAGTCGGGCGTTGGGGGCCCGTTCCCGGATGGCGGCGTAGGTGTTGTCCAGCCGGCCCGGCAGCGTGCCGGTGGCGAACGCCTTCGCGGCGTTCACCGCGTTGGTGCAGGTGGAGGTGCTGCCGAACCGGCAGTCGGTCATCACGTCGGCGAAGCCGGCGTCGTTACCGCCGATGGTGATGGTGACCATGGTGGTGGTGGCGGACAGCGAGCCCAGTTGGTCGTCGAGCACGTCGGCGGTCTTCGCTCCGCCGCAGGCGGGGAAGCGGAAGCTGGCCACGTTGTTGGCGGCGGCCCACAGCGGGGCGTACGACTTCTGGCTGCGCAGGCAGGTGGACAGGTCGTACGGTCCGGCGCCGACGCCGGAGGAGTACGAGTCGCCGAGGGCGACGTAGTGGATCGGCGCGGCGGCCTGGGCGACGCCGGGGACGGCCAGCGCGCCGACGGCGGCGGTGAGGAGGGCGACCAGCGCGGTCAGGGCGCGGGCCAACGGACGGTGGGGCATGACGGACCTCCACGGGGGTGGTGGTGGAGCCCGAGAACCGCGCGCGTGGCCAAGGGTTGTTACTGGTCGGTAATGCTATCGAAACATCTGGATAAAGTGAATAGCCGTTAAGGAGAGGCCGCGTCCGCGCGGTCCTCCCGCGTGAACGCGGCCTCGTCCAGGCCGTCGGGTGGCGGTCAGTGCGCCGCCAGGGGTCGGCTGGCCGGGTGGACCGGGGCCGGCAGGGCGCCGACGCCGTCGAGATAGGTGTGGATCGCCGCCGCGGCGGCCCGCCCCTCGGCGATCGCCCAGACGATGAGCGACGCACCCCGGTGCATGTCACCGGCGACGAAGACGCCGTCGGCCTCGGTCTGCCAGTCCGCCCGGGAGTCGACCGCGCCCCGCGCGTTACGGGCCACCCCGAGCTGCGCCAGCAACGGCTGCTCCTCGGTGCCCTCGAAACCGATCGCCAGCAGCACCAGGTCGGCGGGGAGTTCCCGCTCGGTGCCCGGCACCACCGTGACGATCCGCCGGCCGTCGCGCTTCTCCACGCTCACCTCGGCGATCCGCACCGCCCGCACCGCACCGGTGCCGTCGTCGACGAACTCCTGCACCGCCACCGCGAAGACCCGCTCGCCGCCCTCCTCGTGCGCCGGGTACTCGCGCAGGACCCACGGCCACGTCGGCCACGGGTCGCGCCCCTCGTCCCGGGCGCGCGGCGGCTGCGGGTACAGGTCGAGCTGGTGCACGCCGGCGGCGCCCTGCCGGTGCGCCACGCCCAGGCAGTCCGCCGCGGTGTCGCCGCCGCCGATGATGACCACGTGCTTGCCGGCCGCGTCGATCGGCGTACCGTCCGCCAGGGTGGCCAGCGCCGGCCGGCCCTCGCCGGCCGCCGCGACCACCCGGTTGGCCGCCACCAGGTGCGCCATCGCCTGGTGTACGCCGCGCAGCTGCCGGCCCGCCGTGTCGGTGTCCCGGCCCTGCAACGCGCCGCAGGCCAGCAGCACCGCGTCGTGCCGGGCGCGCAGCTGCTCGGCGGTGACGTCGACGCCGACGTTCACCCCGGCCCGGAACTCGACCCCCTCGGCGCGCAGCTGCGCCAACCGGGCGTCGATGTGCCGCTTCTCCAGCTTGAAGTCGGGGATGCCGTACCGCAGCAGGCCACCGATGGCGTCGTCGCGCTCGTACACGGTCACGGCGTGACCCGCGCGGGCCAGTTGCTGGGCGGCGGCGAGCCCGGCCGGCCCGGAGCCGACCACGGCGACCGACCGACCGGAGGGCGCGGACGCCGGGCGCGGCGTCAACCCACCGGCCGCGGCGGCGTCGGCGATCTCCACCTCGACCTGCTTGATGGTGACCGGCTCACCACCGGCGATGCCGAGCACGCACGCGGCCTCGCACGGCGCCGGGCAGAGCCGACCGGTGAACTCGGGAAAGTTGTTCGTGGCGTGCAGCGACTCCACGGCGGCGTCCCAGTTGCCGGTGCGGACCAGGTCGTTCCAGTCCGGGATGCGGTTGCCCAACGGGCAGCCGTCGTGACAGAACGGGATGCCGCAGTCCATGCAGCGGGTGGCCTGCTCGCGGATCAGTTCCTCACCGGCCGGCGGGTAGACCTCCCGCCAGTCGCTGATGCGCACCGGCACCGGCCGCCGGGCCGGCACCCGCCGGCCGTAGCGCAGGAAACCGTTCGGGTCAGGCACGAGCCACCTCCTGGGCGACCGCCCGCGGGGCGGGGGCTACCGGCGCGGCGGAGGCGGCGGCCGGCGGCGCCGGTGCCGCCAGTGCGCTCATCACCGCGTCGTCGACGTCCTGGCCGGCGGCTTCGGCGGCCCGCATGATCTCCATCACCCGGCGGTAGTCCCGGGGAACCACGGCGGTGAACTCCTCCACCGCTTCCGGCCAGCGCTTGAGCAGCTGTTCGGCGATCGCCGAGTCGGTCTCGGCGAAGTGCCGCTGCACCAGCTCGTGCAGGCGGGTCCGTTCCGCCTCGCTCGGCGCGGACAGGTCGACCAGCTCGGTGTTGACCCGGCGGCGGTCGAGGTTCCAGACGAATGCCGTACCGCCGGACATGCCGGCGGCGAAGTTACGGCCGGTCGGACCGAGCACCACCACGGTGCCGCCGGTCATGTACTCGCAGCCGTGGTCGCCGACACCCTCGACGACGGTGACCGCGCCCGAGTTGCGGACCGCGAACCGCTCCCCCACCCGGCCCCGCAGGAACACCTCACCGGCGGTGGCGCCGTACAGGATGGTGTTGCCGGCGATGATCTGGTCCTCGGCGCGGCCGCCGGCCTCGGCGTCGGCGGACACGAACGGTGCCGCCGCGTCCGGCCGGACGACCAGCCGGCCCCCGGAGAGTCCCTTGCCGACGTAGTCGTTGGCGTCGCCGTGCAGGCGCAGGGTCACCCCGCGCGGCAGGAACGCGCCGAAGGACTGCCCGGCGGTGCCGCGCAGGGTGAACTCGATGGTGTCGGCGGGCAGGCCGGCGCCACCGTGGCGGCGGGTGACCTCGCCGCCGAGCATCGCGCCGACGCTGCGGTGCTCGTTGCGGATCGTCACCTCGGCCCGCACCAACGGCACCGACCCGTCGGCACCGGCGGGGCGCAGCGCCGGCTCGGCGAGCGCGATCAGCTCGTTGTCCAGTGCCAGCTCGAGGCCGTGGTCCTGGGCGCGTACGCCGCGCCGGGCCGCGCCCTCGGGCAGCTCCGGCAGGTGCAGCACCCGACCGAGGTCGAGCCCACCGGCCTTCCAGTGCTCCACCGCCGGCGCCACGTCGAGCAGCTCGGTACGCCCGATCGCCTCGTCGATGCTGCGCAGCCCCAGCTCGGCCAGGTAGCCGCGGATCTCCTCGGCGAGGAACAGGAAGAAGTTCTCCACGAACTCGGGCTTGCCGGTGTAGCGCTCGCGCAGCACCGGGTTCTGGGTGGCGATGCCGACCGGGCAGGTGTCCAGGTGGCAGACGCGCATCATGATGCAGCCGGAAACGATCAGCGGGGCGGTGGCGAAGCCGAACTCCTCGGCGCCGAGCAGCGCCGCGACGATCACGTCCCGGCCGGTCTTGAGCTGCCCGTCGACCTGCACGGTGACCCGGTCACGCAGCTTGTTGAGCAGCAACGTCTGCTGCGCCTCGGCCAGGCCCAGCTCCCAGGGCGTGCCGGCGTGCTTGAGCGAGTTCAGCGGGGACGCGCCGGTGCCGCCGTCGTGGCCGGAGATCAGGATGACGTCGGCCTTGAGCTTGGCCACCCCGGCGGCGACGGTGCCGACACCGACCTCGCTGACCAGCTTGACGTGCACCCGGGCGGCCGGGTTGACGCACTTGAGGTCGTGCACCAGCTGGGCGAGGTCCTCGATCGAGTAGATGTCGTGGTGCGGCGGCGGCGAGATCAGGCCGACGCCGGGGGTGGCGTGCCGGGTACGGGCGATCCACGGCCAGACCTTGTTGCCGGGCAGCTGGCCGCCCTCGCCGGGCTTGGCCCCCTGCGCCATCTTGATCTGAAGGTCGTCGGCGTTGACCAGATACTCGCTGGTCACACCGAACCGGCCGCTGGCGATCTGCTTGACGGCGGACCGGCGGGCGGGGTCGTGCAGTCGCTCGACGTCCTCCCCGCCCTCGCCGGTGTTGGACTTGCCGCCGAGCCGGTTCATCGCCACGGCGAGGGTCTCGTGCGACTCGGCCGAGATCGACCCGTACGACATGGCGCCGGTGGCGAACCGCTTGACGATCTCGCTGGCCGGCTCCACCTCCTCGATCGGCACCGGCGGCAGCACACCGTCGCGCAGCCGGAACAGCCCACGCAACGAACCCGCCCGCGCGGCCAGCTCGTCCACCTTCGCGGTGTACTGGCGGAAGACGTCGTACTGCCGGCTGCGGGTGGCGTGCTGGAGCAGGAAGACCGTCTCCGGGTTGAACAGGTGCAGTTCACCCTCGCGGCGCCACTGGTACTCGCCGCCCACGGGCAGCAGTTCGACCGACTCGGCGCCGGGCGCCGGCCAGGCCAGCGCGTGCCGGGCGGCCACCTCGGCGTGGATGCCGTCGAGGCCGACGCCGCTGATCGTGCTCGGTGTACCCCGGAAATACCGCTCGATGAGTCGGGTGTCCAGCCCGACCGCCTCGAAGACCTGCGCGCCGCAGTACGACGACACGGTCGAGATGCCCATCTTGGACATGATCTTCAGGACGCCCTTGCCGAGCGCCTTGACGTAGTTGCGGATCGCGGCCCGCGGCTCGACCCCGGCCAGCACGCCCGTGGAGATCATGTCCTCCACCGACTCGAAGGCCAGGTACGGGTTGACCGCCGCCGCCCCGTAACCGATCAGCACCGCCGCGTGGTGCACCTCGCGGCAGTCGCCCGACTCGACGATCAGTGCCACCTGGGTCCGGGTCTGCTCCCGCACCAGGTGCTGGTGCACCGCCGCGGTGAGCAGCAGCGACGGGATCGGGGCCAGGTCGGCGTTGGAGTCCCGGTCGGAGAGCACCAGGATCCGTACGCCGTCCTCGATCGCCTCCGAGACGTGCCGGCAGATCTCGGTCAGCCGGGCCCGGATGCCGGCCCCACCGTCCCGGATGCGGTAGAGCCCGGAGACCCGTACCGCCTTGAACCCGGGCAGGTCACCGTCCTCGTCGATGCAGAGGATCTTCGCCAGCTCGTCGTTGTCGATCACCGGGTAGGGCAGCACGATCTGCCGGCAGCTCGCCGGACCGGGATCGAGCAGGTTGCCCTCCGGGCCGATGGTGGTGGCCAGGCTGGTCACCAGCTCCTCCCGGATGGCGTCCAGCGGAGGATTGGTCACCTGGGCGAACAGCTGGTGGAAGTAGTCGTAGAGCAGCCGTGGCCGGGTGGACAGCGGGGCGATCGGGGTGTCCGTGCCCATCGAGCCGATCGGCTCCACACCGGTCCGCGCCATCGGCGCGAGCAGGATCTTCAGCTCCTCCTCGGTGTAGCCGAAGGTCTGCTGGCGGCGGCGGACCGAGTCGTGGGTGTAGACGACGTGCTCGCGCGCCGGCAGGTCGTCCAGCTCGATCAGCCCGGCGTGCAGCCAGTCGGCGTACGGCTGGGCGGCGGCCAGCTCGGTCTTGATCTCGTCGTCGTGCACGATCCGCCCGGCGACGGTGTCGACCAGGAACATCCGGCCCGGCTGTAGCCGACCCTTGGCCACCACGGTGGCCGGGTCGAGGTCGAGGACGCCCGCCTCGCTGCCCAGCACCACCAGGCCGTCCGACGTCTGCCACCAGCGGCCCGGACGCAGACCGTTGCGGTCGAGCACCGCGCCGACGATCTCGCCGTCGGTGAAGGCGACCGAGGCCGGGCCGTCCCACGGCTCCATCAGGCTGGCGTGGAACCGGTAGAAGGCGCGCTTGTCGGCGCGCATGTCCGGGTCGTTCTCCCACGCCTCCGGGATCATCATCAGCACCGCGTGCGGCAGGCTGCGCCCGGCCAGGTGCAGCAGTTCGAGGACCTCGTCGAAGTTGGCCGAGTCGGAGGCGGCCGGGGTGCACACCGGGAAGACCCGCCGGATGTTGCCCGGCAGGTCGGGCGTACGCAGCAACGCCTCGCGGGCCTGCATCCAGTTCCGGTTGCCC
Organism: Micromonospora palythoicola; assembly: GCF_036689795.1. Taxonomy (NCBI): domain Bacteria; kingdom Bacillati; phylum Actinomycetota; class Actinomycetes; order Micromonosporales; family Micromonosporaceae; genus Micromonospora; species Micromonospora palythoicola. The sequence continues at coordinate 6,418 of NZ_JBAGKI010000112.1, forward strand.
CGGATGGTGTTGATCTCGCCGTTGTGCGCGATGAAGCGGTACGGGTGCGCCAGCGGCCAGGACGGGAAGGTGTTCGTGGAGAACCGGGAGTGCACCAGGGCGATGGCGCTGGCCACCCGCTCGTCGGTCAGGTCCGGATAGAACGCGGGCAGCTGGTCCGGGGTGAGCATCCCCTTGTAGACCATCGTCCGGCCGGACAGCGACGGGAAGTACGCCGGCACCCCCCGCTCGGCGGTCTCCCGCTCGGCCTGCTTGCGGACGCAGAAGGCGACCCGCTCCAGCTCGACGCCGCGCAACGCCGCGCCGGCCGGACCGGCCGGGGTGTCGGTGAGCCGCTTCGCGGCGAGGAAGACCTGTCGGACGCGGGGCATCGCCGCCAGCGCCGTCTCACCGAGGTCGCTCGGGTCGACCGGGACGTCCCGCCAGCCGAGCACCTCGGCGCCCTCGACCAGGGCGTACTTCTCGACCACCTGCCGGGCGCGGGCCTCGGCGGCGTCGTCGTCGGTCAGGAAGACCAGACCGGTGGCGTACTCGCCGGCCGGGGGCAGCGGAAACTCGACCACCGCGCGCAGGAACGCGTCCGGCACCTGGATCATGATGCCGGCGCCGTCACCGGTGTTCGGTTCGGCGCCCCGGGCGCCACGGTGGTCCAGCCGGCACAGCGCGCCGAGGCCGTTGGCGACCACCGTGTGCGAGCGTCGGCCGTGCAGATCCGCCACGAACGCCACGCCGCACGCGTCATGCTCGTACGCGGGGTCGTGCAGGCCGGCAGGGGACGCTACCTGGCCCTCTCGCGGCGCCGGCTGGGGGCGGTGTGGGTACGCAAGGGCCACCGGGCCTCCTGTCGTCGCTCAGGCTGGATCATGGTCGGGACGACGTCGGCCCTGTATCGGACTATTGAGTCTACGTTAGGGCCCGGCACACAAGGCCAGTGCAGATTGATCACACCGTCCAGACTCTGGGACATGTAGTCTCGCGCCGTGGATTCCGAGCGTACCGACCTCCTCGACCGGTTGGAACGGTTCTACGACGCGGTGCCCCGGGACGCGGCCCGTGTGGAAGATCACGGGAGTCTGGTGCTGTTCGTCCGGGAAGGCCCGGGATGGCCGTTCTACGCCCGGCCACGGCGCGACGGCACCGGGTCGCCGACCCTCGCCGACGTGGCCGCGGTGCGGGCACGCCAGCGCGAACTCGGCCTGCCCGAGGCCCTGGAGTGGGTGCACGACCTCAACCCGGAGTTGCTCGCGGTGGCCCGCTCGGCCGGCCTGTGCGTCCTCGAAGCGCCGCTGCTGGTGCTCGACCCGGCCGCCCTGCCCGATCCGGTGACCCTGCTCCACCCGGATACCGCCGAGGGCGTGTCGGTACGGCTTCTCGATCCGGCGGACGAGGACCTGGGCGACGCGGTGGCCGCCCGTCGCGCCGTGGCGGCGGTAGCATTCGCCGTTCCCGGCACCACGCGGGGCGAGGCCGGAGCCGCCGAGCGGGACGCCGCCATGGTCGGGTTGGACGCGGCGGCGGTCGACGAGGAGCGGGCCAGAATCGCCGACGGCACCCGCCTCTCGGCACTTGCCGGCGCCCCCGAGGAGGGCGAGCTGGCCAGCGGGATGGCCATGCGGGTCGGCGACGTCGCCGAGATCGCCGGGGTGGCCACCCTGCCCAGCGCCCGCCGCCGCGGCCTGGCCGCCGCGGTCACCGCCACCCTGGCCCACGCCCTGCTCGCCGACGGAACCGACCTGGTGTTCCTCTCCGCGGGCAGCGAGGAGATCGCCCGGGTCTACCTGCGCGTCGGTTTCCGCCGCGTCGGCACCGCCTGCGTGGCCGAACCGGCCGCGGTCACCACCTGACGACCCGTCCCCCGGCCACCCCGATCCGACGACCGCGTGTCCGTCCGCCCTGGTCGATGCAAACGATCAACACCTACCATGTGTCGATGATCGATGAGGGTCAACCACGCGTTCCCGTCCCGGTCGTCGCGGCCGCGATTATCTTCCTGCTGGCGAGTGCCATCCAGGCCGTCCAGTTCAAGACGAGCACCGCACCGGGGGCGACAGAGCCGAGGTCGACGATTTTCGCCGTGGGGCTGATCCTCCTCTCGCTGGCCTTCGCGTACGGGTTGTGGCGCCAGGTCGGGCGCGCCCGGATCCTGGCGGTCGGCTTCGGCGCCTTCAACATCGCGTACGGCTTGACGGCACTACCCGACATCGACGTACTGACGGTGTCGCGAATGGTGGGATACACGGCCGTCGGCGTGCTGCTGCTGGTGCCCGCGTCGTCTCGAGCATGGTTCCCGCACGGCCCCTGAGTTGGCCGCCGCACGCCGGCACGTCAGCGCTGCGGTCAGACACGACGGTGGGGGGGGGGGGCGGGGGGTAGGAAA
>NZ_JBAGKI010000113.1:0-8785 GCF_036689795.1 Micromonospora palythoicola
GGCGCCGCCGGCCACAACGCCGCCCAGCGCATCCTCGCCGACCGGGGTCGGTAGGCGAGGCGTCGGCGTCCCCGGCTGGGGCCGCCGACGCGGACGGGCTCAACTCGCCGGTGGGGCGGCCTGCGCGACCGCGACATCCTCGCCCACCCGGTGGGCGCGGACCTTGTGGCCGACGCTGGTCAGGCAGCGCCCGCTGGGCAGGTCGAACCGCCAGCCGTGCAGCTGACAGGTGAGCTGGTCGCCGTCGACGATGCCGAACCGGCTCAGGTCCGCCTTCAGGTGCGGGCAGCGCCGCTGCACCACCCAGTCGCCGAGGGTGATGTCCTCGGCGTCGACGGCCCGCTCGTGCTCGTCGTACCAGCCCTCGGCGTACTGGAGGCGCTCGGTGGAGAGGCACTTGAAGAAGGCGTAGACGAACTCGTTGTACTGCCCGATCCGGGCGGCCGAGAAGCGGCAGGACAGGAAGAGGGAGTTGACCCAGTCGACCTCGCCGATGTGCAGCAGGTGCTCCACCAGCGCCCGCTCGGTACGGAACCGGTAGCGCACCTTCTCGTCGGCGTACGGCCGCACCTGCTTGCCCGGGAAGTCGACCACGATGGATTCGATGCTCTCACCGTCGTAGCCGACCAGGTCGAAGCGGACCGGACCGCCGACCCCCTTGGCCAGGTAGATCGACTCGTCGAGCAGCGGTTCGACACGCCGCTTCAGCTCCTTGAGCACGTCGACCTCGGGGTGCCGCCAGGACGCCTTCTCCGCCTCGATGATCGGCCGCTTGCGCTCGCGCATCTCCTCCAGGTGGGCGACCTTGTTGGCGAAGAACTCCTCGACCGGCACCGGGTGGGTGGTCGTGGCCCCGGTGGTGGTGACCTCGGTGACGCTGCCGGGCAGCAGCACGATGCCGTTGGTGCCGCCGACCTTGGCGTACTCGGACAGGAAGACCGACTGGTCGGGGAAGATGTTCCCCTCGTCGCCGAAGATGTCGTTGAACTGCCACAGCTCGTCGTCGAGGAAGCACGGCGGGCCGGCGATCGGGAAGACGTGGTCGGCCTTGAGATCGTCGATGTAGCGCCAGGTGCGGTCGAACTGCCGGTCCCGCTTCTGCTTGCCGAACGCGGTCTTCGCCGCGCTGGGCAGCTCGTAGACCATCGGGTACCAGATGGCGCCGGAGAACTGCAGCAGGTGCGCGTGCACGTGACCCAGCTCGGCGAAGGTGCTCAGGTCGGTCGGGCGGGCGTCGTTCTGGTTGAGCAGCCGGACGCCGTCGTACTCCACCCAGAGCGAGGAGTCACCGATCGGACCGTCGGTCGGGCTGGTCAGCGCCTGGATCATGATCTTCAGGCCGCCGTCCAGCTCGACGACCTCCTCGTTGCGGGTCTTCAGGAACTTCGTGAAGCCCAGCTCGCGGAACTCGTCCTCCATCTCGGAGGTGGGGAACTCGGGCAGCAGCACGGTCGCCTTCTTCGACACGTACCGCTTGAGGTGCGCCGCGTCGAAGTGGTCCCGGTGCAGGTGGGAGACGTACAGGTAGTCGACGTCGCCGAGCGCCTCCCAGTCGAGCCGGGAGTTGTCGGGGAACGGGAACCAGGAGGCGAAGTAGGCCGGATTGACCCACGGGTCGCACAGGATGCTGCCGGCGGCCGTGTCGATCCGCATGCTCGCGTGCCCCGTACCGGTCACTCGCACCGCAGTTCCCCCTCAAAACGACAATCAAGGTGTACGCCCCAGAACGCTACCGGAGGCAGTCTGGTCCTCGCCCCGCGACGCCGGTAGTGCCCTTCCACCCACCGGAGCGGGGCCCATCGGCCCTGGCCGGAAACCGTCCCGGGGGACGTGCCAGACTAGCCGGAGATCCGTTCGCGAGGAAGGACCGACAGTGGCAGGCAGCGAGCCGGTAACGTCGCCAGACCAGCACAAGCCCGGGCACCGTAAGGCCGGGCGGATCGGCGCGGTGCTCACCGCGTTCGCGCTGCTGGCCATGCTCTGCGGCAACCACGAGGGCAGGGTCGAGAACCTCTGGCTGATCGGTCTGGCCGCGCTGCTGCTGCTCATCGTGATCGGTGACGTGGTGCTGCGCCGCAACGGCCTGCGCTCCTGACGATTCCGGCGACCCGCGACCGTCCGCGCGGCTGAGCGACCGGACCGCGTTGCGCGGCACCGGCGACCCGGAGGCGGCGGACGACCTCGGCCCACCGCCGTCACCTGCCCGAACGAGCGAAAAGGGCCCGGCTCCGATCTCCGGAGGCGGGCCCATCCGCGTTGGTGCCGCTCAGCGGCCGAAGAGGATGTCCTGCACGTTCTTCAGCGCGGCGTCGACCTCGGCCTCGAAGTAGCCGCCCTGCACCAGTCCGAAGCGCAGCGTGTCCAGGTCCTTCGGGTTCACCGGCATCTGGTTGCGCCCGGCCATCCCGCCGAGCAGCGACTCGAAGAACCGGTCCACCTGGTCCGGGTCGTACCCGCTGCCGAAGCGACGGACCTGGAAGCTGCGGCGGATCTGGTCCACCCGGTAGAGGTCGCTGCCGGGCGGGCCAGCCATCGGTGGCCCACCCATCGAGGGACCGGCCATCGCGGGCGGACCGCCCATCGCCGGGGGGCCGCCCATCGGAGGGCCGCCGAGCGCCTGCTGCGGCAGGCCGGGAGGCCCGGCCGGGCCGCGCCGCGGATCCCGATCCGGCAGCCTGATCTCGGCGGTCATGTCGGTACGGCCGTGCCGACCCGCCTCGAACCCGTCGAAGCGCTGCTCATCCGGGGGGCCGTAACCACCGGGGCCGTCCGGCGGACCGTAGCCGCCCGGCGCGTCCGGCGGACCGTAGCCGCCGGGGCCGGCGGGCAGACCACGCGGTGGAGGCCCGCCGTGGCCCATGCCGCCGGGAGGACCCATCGGCGCACCCGGACCCATCGGGGCGGCCGCCCCGCGCGGGCCGTCGTAGCCACCCCGGGGAGCATTGTCGTACCCGCCGGCGAAGGCACCCGTCGGCTCGTCGTAGCGGCCGTAGGGTGGCCCGGCCTGCGCCGGCATCGCCCGGGGTGGCATCGGCGGCTGCGGCACCGGGGACATGCCGCGGTCCTCCCGCATGCCGGGGCCCATCCGGTCCATCGGGCCCATCCGGCCGTCGCCGCGACCGGACATGCCGCCGCGCTCCTCCAACTCCGCCAGCTGCCGTTCGACCCGGTCGAGGTGCAGGTCCACCTGCCACTCGTCATAGCCGTTGAAACGAACCCGGAAGACGACGTCGTGGACCTCCTGCGAGGCCACCGGCGCTCCGACCGGCTGCCCGGCGAGTGTCGCCTCGACCCGGTCCAGGAAGGCGTCCACCTCGTCAACCTTGTATCCCCGGCGGAGCGCCTTACGCCGGAAACGCTGACCCTGACTCGCCACTATGTCTCCTGGTCTCGTTCGCCACGCCCGGTCACTCCGTCATCTCCCCGGCCGGGTCGGTGCCACTGTCCTCCGCGGCGGCCAGCTGCCCACATGCCCCGTCGATCTCGCGACCTCGGGTGTCCCGCACCGTGGTGGACACCCCGGCGTCGCGCAACCGCCGGACGAACTCCCGCTCGACCGGCTTCGGGCTGGCGTCCCAGCGGCTGCCCGGAGTCGGGTTCAGCGGGATCAGGTTCACGTGGGCCAACTTGCCGGCCAGCAGCCGGCCGAGCAGGTCAGCTCGCCACGGCTGGTCGTTCACGTCCTTGATCATCGCGTACTCGATCGACACACGACGGCCCGTGCGGGCCGCGTAGGCCCAGGCTGCGTCCAGCACCTCGCACACCTTCCAGCGCTGGTTGACCGGCACGAGTTCGTCGCGCAGCTCATCATCGGGGGCATGCAGCGACAACGCAAGAGTCACCGAGAGGTCTTCGCTGGCCAGTCGGTGGATGGCCGGCACCAGCCCGACCGTGGAAACGGTGATGTGCCGCTGCGACAGACCGAGCCCCTCGGGTGCCGGCGCGACCAGGCGACGGATCGCGGCGATCACCCGGTTGTAGTTCGCCAGCGGCTCACCCATCCCCATGAAGACCACGTGCGACAGCCTCGGTGGTGACCCGGCGACCTTGCCGGCGGCGGCCACGCCCGCCAGGTACACCGCCTGGTCGACGATCTCGGCGGTGGAGAGGTTGCGGGTCAGGCCGGCCTGGCCGGTCGCGCAGAACGGGCACGCCATGCCACATCCGGCCTGGCTGGAGATGCAGACGGTGACCCGGTCCGGGTAGCCCATCAGCACGCTCTCCACCAACGAGCCGTCGTGCAACCGCCACAACGCCTTGCGGGTCGCGCCGTCGTCGCAGGCCAGCTCGCGTACCGGGGTGAGCAGCCGGGGCAGCAGCTGGTCGGCCAGGCGGTCGCGGGACGACGCCGGCAGGTCGGTCATCTGCGCGGGGTCGCGTACCAGCCGGCCGAAGTAGTGGGTGGAGATCTGTCGGGCCCGGAAGGCCGACTCGCCCAGCTTCGTGACCAGGTCCTTGCGGCCGGCGAGGTCGAGGTCGGCGAGGTGTTGCGGTGGCATCGCCGCCCGGCGCGCGCCAGGCGCGTCCGGGTCGACCGGGATCAGGGGAAGACTCGTCATGGCACGTCCAGTCTGGCACGCCCGGCCCGGAACACACCCCTGCGGAGGCGCCGGATCCGCTCCCGCACCGTCCGTCTCCCGGTCCCGCCGACGTGGGCCATGCCTCAGTTCACCGCCGGAACGAACACCACGAGCAGCAGGTACGCCGTGGGCACCGCGAACAGGACGGAGTCGAGCCGGTCCATCAGGCCGCCGTGCCCGGGCAGCAGGTTGCTCATGTCCTTCACGCCGAGATCTCGCTTGATCATCGACTCGGCGAGGTCACCGAGGACCGCGGCGCCGGAGACCGCCACCCCGAACACGGCACCCCACCAGGGCGCCACGTCGAACAACAGCCAGAGCAGCAGCGCGCTGCCCAGGGCCGCCGCACCGACCGAGCCGGCGAAGCCCTCCCAGGACTTCTTCGGGCTGATCGTCGGCGCCATCGGCCGCTTACCGAAGTTGGCGCCGGCCGCGTACCCCCCGGTGTCCGAGAGCACCACCGCGACCAGCGTCACCAGCACCCGCAGTGCACCGTCACCGGGAGACGACGCGAGCAGGGCGGCGAAGCCGCCGAGGAAGGGCACGTACACCGAGATCAGGGTCGCCGCGGTCATGTCCCGACGGAGATCGGCCGTACCGTCGCCGAGCCGCCAGACCAGGGTGCCCGCCACGGTGACCAGCAGGCCGAGCAGGAGCGCGTCCAGCCCGGCGAACCAGGCCAGGGTCACGGTGAGCACCCCACCGGCGACCAGCGGCACCAGCGGCACCTCGGCGCCGCCGCGGCGTACCGCGCGGGACATCTCCCAGATGCCGACGCCGAACGCCGCGACGAGCACCAGCAGGAACGCCGGGGTGTAGAGGAACAGGGGCAGCAGCACCGCCGCGCCCAGGCACACCCCGACCGAGATGGCCGCCGGCAGGTTCCGCCCGGCCCGGCTCGCGCCCTGCTGGGTGGCCGGCCGACCGGCACCGGCCCGACGCCGGCCCCGGTGGCGCCGACCCGGACCGTCGGTCCCGTCGGGCTCTGGCGTCCCGAGGTCCGCGTTCCCCGGTGGGACGGCGGCGAGCTGGGTGGTCGGCGCGTCGTCGTGCTCCCGCACGGGCGTCAACTGGGTGGTGGGTGCCTCGTCGTGGTCCCGACCGGCACCGACCCGCACCGGCGCGATCTGTGCGGTGGGTGCGTCACCGTGGTCCAGGTCGCGGGGTGCGCCGTGTCCGTTCGGTGGCTGGTCCCAGCCGCCGGGTCCACGCCCGTTGCGGTTCTCCGGGGCGGGCCGGTCGCCGCCGTACCGGCCACGGCCCCACGGACCGGGTTCGACGTCCGGGTCCGGCCAGGGCAGCGAGGTGGGTCGGTCCGGGCGATCCCAGTCACGGGCCTCGGCGCCGCCGTAGGGGTCGAGGTGGGACATCACGCACCAGGGGGGAGCGGTACGAGATCCACCACTTGACGCACAGCCACTACCATCCCCTACCCGCGCGAGGCGCTCCGTCTATGTGCCGGCCTGTCGGCTGGCCGATCCCCACCGTTCACCGTCGGGTCACCGGGAATCGTGCCGAGCCTACTGCACCCGCCCGCCCGGCAGGACGTACCGGTGCCCGCTCCCACAGCTCTGATCATGAAGTTGTCACCACGCCACGCCGGTGGCGAGGGCGACAACTTCATGATCAAGCAGGTGGTGACCTCGGCGTCAGACTTCCAGGAGCTCGGACTCCTTGTGCTTGACCAACTCGTCGACGTGCGAGACGTAGCGCTGGGTCAGGTCGTCCAGTTCCTTCTCCGCCCGCCGGCCCTCGTCCTCGCCGACCTCGCCGTCCTTGACGAGCCGGTCCAGCTCCTCCTTGCCCTTGCGGCGGATGTTGCGGATGGCGACCTTCGCCTCCTCACCCTTGTGCCGGGCCACCTTGATCATGTCCCGGCGGCGCTCCTCGGTCATCTGCGGGAGCAGGATGCGCAGTTGGTTGCCCTCGTTGTTCGGGTTGACCCCGAGGTCCGAGTCCCGGATCGCCTTCTCCATCGCATTGATCTGCGAGTTGTCGTACGGCTTGATGATGGCCATCCGCGGCTCGGGAACGGCCACCGACGCCATCTGCGTCAACGGGGTCGGGGTGCCGTAGTAGTCGATGATGACCTTGGAGAACATGGCCGGAGTGGCGCGACCGGTGCGGATGGCGCCGAACTCCTCCTTGGCGTGCTCGACCGCACGCTCCATCTTCTCCTCGGCCTCGAGGAGGGTGTCGTCGATCACCGGTCTCCTCGCCTCCTTCTTGTGCTCGTCGTGGGCTTGTCGGGTCACCGGGACCGCCGAGATCGCCGTCGGCGGTCGGCTCAGGTGGTGATCAGCGTGCCGATCTTGTCGCCACCCACGGCCCGGACGATGGTGTCGTCGCCCTGCGCGCCGAAGACCAGCATCGGCAGGCCGTTCTCCATGCAGAGGCTGAAGGCTGCCGCGTCGGCGACCCGGAGGTTGCGACGCAGCACCTCGGAGAAGGTGATCGAGTCGAACTTGCTGGCGGTCGGATCGATCCGGGGATCGGCCGTGTAGACGCCGTCCACGCCGTTCTTGCTCATCAGCACGACGTCCGCGTGGATCTCCAGCGCGCGCTGGGCGGCCACCGTGTCGGTGGAGAAGTACGGCATGCCCGCGCCGGCGCCGAAGATGACCACCCGGCCCTTCTCCAGGTGCCGGATCGCCCGCAGCGGGATGTACGGCTCGGCCACCTGGGCCATCGTGATGGCGCTCTGCACCCGGGTCTCGATGCCCTCCTTCTCCAGGAAGTCCTGGAGGGCCAGGCAGTTCATGACCGTGCCGAGCATGCCCATGTAGTCCGCCCGGGCCCGGTCCATGCCCCGCTTCTGCAACTCGGCGCCCCGGAAGAAGTTGCCGCCGCCGACCACCACGGAGACCTGCACACCCCGGCGTACCACGGTGGCGATCTGCCGGGCGATGGCCTGCACGACATCCGGATCGACACCGATCGCGCCGCCACCGAACACCTCGCCGGACAGCTTCAACACCACCCGCCGGGCCCGGCCGGGCGGTGGTGCCGTCGGATCGTCCGCCGCCAACGTCCGGTCACTCACAACCTGCGTCATCCGCCCGTCCTTCCCCCACTGGCGCGCCCAGGTGCGCGTACCTGCCGCTGCCGACCTTATGGGACGAGGAGGCCGCGGTGTGTGTCGCGTACACCGGCGGCCTCCTCGTCTCGTCGTTGCTCCCAGCCCACGGGGCGGTACGCCCCGAGCCGGCTCAGGCCTGGCCGACCTCGAACCGCACGAAGCCGGTGACCTCGATGCCCGCCTCGGCCAGCACCTGCTTCACCGTCTTCTTGTTGTCGGTCACCGAGGACTGCTCCAGCAGGACGAAGTCCTTGAAGAAGGAGTTGACCCGACCCTCGACGATCTTCGGCAGCGCGGCCTCGGGCTTGTTCTCCTCGCGGGCGGTCTGCTCGGCGATGCGCCGCTCGGACTCGACGACCTCGGCCGGCACCTCGTCGCGGGTGAGGTACTGCGGCCGCATCGCGGCGATCTGCATCGCCGCGCCGCGCGCGTCGGCGTCGCCCGCCTCGTCGGCCTTGCCGGTGTACTGCACCAGCACGCCGACCGCCGGCGGCAGGTCCTGCGCCTTGCGGTGCAGGTAGACCGCGACGTTGCCGTCCAGCTTGGCGAACCGGTTGAGCACCAGCTTCTCGCCGATCTTGGCGGACTGCTCCTGGACCAGGTCGGCGACGGTGCGGCCGTCGATCTCGGTGGCGAGCAGCTCCTCGGCGTTGCTGACGCCGGCCCGCTCGCCGTGCTCGACGAGCTGCTGCGCCAGCGCGATGAAGCTGTCGTTCTTGGCGACGAAGTCGGTCTCGCAGTTGAGTTCGAGCAGCGCCTTGCCGGAGTGCGCGACCAGACCGTTCGCGGCGGTCCGGCCGGCCCGCTTGCCGACGTCCTTGGCGCCCTTGACGCGCAGGATCTCGACGGCCTTGTCGAAGTCGCCCTCGGCCTCGGTCAGCGCCTTCTTGCTGTCCATCATGCCGGCGCCGGTCAGGTCGCGGAGCTTCTTGACGTCCGCGGCGGTGATCTGGGACATGGCTCTCTCTTCGGTGTTGAGACTGCGTGGAATGGTCTGAGGTGACGATTACCCGGTTCCGAGAGGTTCGTGCCCGGTCTACCCGCCGCGGGGGACCGGCCCGGGGACGGGGGGGGTGCGGCCGGCGGGGCGGGGACGGGCCGGGGGCGGCGGCCGGCGGCGCCGCGG
>NZ_JBAGKI010000114.1:0-8554 GCF_036689795.1 Micromonospora palythoicola
CCTCGGTGCGGCCAACGCCGCCCCGCACCACTCCCGGGACGCCGGCCCGAACCGGGAGAGCACCCCCTCGCCGGAGGCCGTGCTGGAGTCCGCCACGCACCCATCCTGCCCCCGGGCACCGACAGTCGTCCGCCGCGAGTCGGGGCGACTATGTCGTGTTAAGGCGTTTAAGACTACTTGCACCGAGAATCCGTTAAGTCTCACTTAACTGCTTGCTCTGGTGAGGCAACATAAAGTAACTTCACTCGGGTCGTGGTGAGCGGTGGAGGGGGCGGGATGGCCGTCGAGGAGCGGAGTTCGGGCCCCGGCACCGACATCCTGATCCGCAAGGTCGACAGCCATGTCACCGCCCTGCGGGCCGGGCTGCACGGCGCGGATCTCGAGTTGGCCGAGCGGCTCGCCAGTTGCCTGCGCGAACTCGTCGTCTCCACCGCGCAGGCCAGCGCGGCCGATCGGGCCCAGGTGCGGGCCGCCGTGCACTACTTCGTCCTGCGTCGGGAAAGCCGTGGGCGGTTGCTGTCCGTGCGGTCTCTGGCCGCCGCGCAGCGACTGGTGAACAAGGCCGCGGCCCAACTCGGTCGGGCGGACCTGGTGGTCGAGGGGCGTCCGGTGCGGGGCGGCGGGAGCGCCACGACGGATGTCGCCGCGCACAGCTGATTCGGTCTTTACCCGTCTTTCACCGCATTGACGGCGAAAGTGTTTTTATCTCGGAAAAAGCATCCATAGCGCGCTGATCTGTCGTCTGATCGCTGCTAGACCCCCAACCCCCGTGGGGCGTCGCGGCCACCTCGACCGGGAGCGCGCGTGCTCGTACTGCTGATCCTGCACCTCGTGGCGGCCGTCGTGGCGCCGCTGCTGGTTCGCCGGTGGGGTCCGCGCGCCTGTTACCTGCTGGCGTTGGTGCCGGCCGCCGCCTTCGGCTGGGCGCTGGTACGCACACCCGACGTGGCGCACGGCGGTGCGGTCGTCGAGAACTACCCGTGGATCTCGGAACTGGGGTTGGATCTCGCGCTGCGGATGACCACCCTGTCCTGGCTGATGACCCTGCTGGTGGGCGGGGTGGGCGCGCTGGTGCTCGGCTACAGCGCCCGGTACTTCCCGCCCGACGCGCTCGGCAACTCACGGTTCGCCGGGGTGCTCGTCGCCTTCGCCGGGGCGATGCTCGGGCTGGTTCTCGCCGACAACCTGCTGCTGCTCTACGTCTGCTGGGAACTCACCACCATCTTCTCGTACCTGCTGATCGGTCACAGCACCGAACGGCGGTCGAGCCGTTGGGCCGCGGCCCAGGCGCTGACCGTGACCACCCTCGGTGGCCTGGCCATGCTTGTCGGGTTCCTCATGCTCGGTCACCACGCCGGCACCTACCGCTGGTCCGAGCTGGCCCAGCGACCGCTGCCGGGCGGGGTGTACCTGGTCGTCGCGGTACTGCTGATCCTGCTCGGTGCGCTGTCCAAGTCGGCGGTGCTGCCGTTCACCTCGTGGCTGCCGGTGGCGATGGCCGCACCGACACCGGTCAGCGCGTACCTGCACGCGGCGGCGATGGTGAAGGCCGGCGTCTACCTGCTCGGCCTGCTCACCCCGGTGCTCGCCGTGATCGGTCCGTGGCGTCCGGTGGTGCTGGTCGCCGGTCTGGCCACCATGCTGGTGGGTGGCTGGGCGGCACTGCGGCAGACCGACCTGAAGCTGCTGCTCGCCCATGGCACGGTCAGCCAGCTCGGACTGCTGACGGTGGTCGTCGGGGTGGGCACCGCGGACGCCGCGCTCGCCGGAGTCGCCATGCTGCTCGCCCACGCCTTGTTCAAGGCGGCGCTGTTCCTCGTGGTCGGCGTGATCGACCATGGCGCCGGGACCCGTGACCTGCGCGAGTTGTCGGGCCTGCGGCGCAGCGCACCGGCGCTGACCGGGGTGGCCGTGCTCGCCGCCGCCTCGATGGCCGGGCTGCCACCGCTGTTCGGTTTCGTCGCCAAGGAGGCCGTGTTCGCCGCCTTCGCCGACCAGCCGCTGGTGCTGGCGGTGCTCGTCGTCGGCACCGTGCTCACCGTCGCGTACAGCATCAGGTTCATCTGGGGCGCGTTCGCCGACCGACCCGGCGCCGACGCCACCGACCTGGGCCGGATCGCGCCGTCGCTGCTGGCCCCACCGGCCCTGCTGGCCGTCGTCGGGCTCGTCGCGGGCCCGGCCGCGGGAGCGCTGGACCAGTTGCTCCGCCCGTATCCCGAACTATTCGGCGCCGTCGGCAAACACCTGGCCCTGTGGCACGGGCTCACCCCGGCGCTCGGCCTGTCCGCGCTGGCGCTGGTGGGTGGCACCGCGCTGTTCGCGCTGCGCGGCCCGCTGGCCCCGGTGCTGGCCCGGCTGCGCTGGCCGGTCACCGGCCAACAGGGGTACGAGTGGATCACCCACCGCTTCGACCGGGTCGCGTTGGACGTCACCAGCGTCACCCAGCGGGGTTCCCTGCCGCAGTATCTCGGCCTCATCCTGATCGTGCTGGCCGCGGTGCCGGGCGGGACGGTGTTCCTCATCGAGCCCTGGGAACAGCCACTGGAACTGTGGGCCACCCCCGCGCAGCCGGTGGTGCTGCTGGTGGTCTGCGTCGCCGCCCTGCTCGCCGTGGGTGCCCGTCGGCGGCTGACCGCGATGCTGCTGGTCGGCATGACCGGTTACGGCACCGCGATGCTGTTCGTCCTCTACGGCGCGCCCGACCTGGCGCTCACCCAGTTTCTCGTGGAGACGATGACCATCGCGATCTTCGTGCTGGTGCTGCGTCGACTGCCCGAACGGTTCTCGACCCGGCCGCTGCGGCGCAGTCGCTGGATCCGGCGGACGATCGGCGTGATCGTCGGTACGACCGTTGCCGCGCTGGCTGTCGGTGCCGCGGCGGCCCGGCAGGCCCGGTCCATCTCCGAGGAGTTCCCGCACCTGGCGGTCGAGGAGGGGCACGGACGCAACGTGGTCAACGTGACCCTGGTGGACATCCGTGCCTGGGACACGCTGGGGGAGATGGCGGTGCTGGTGGCGGCGGCCACCGGAGTGGCGAGCCTGATCTTCCACCGGTCCCGTACCGGGCCCCGTCCCCGTCGCCGGGAGGTCGCCGAGGACGAGGCGCCCGCAGGTCGGGCGGTCTGGCTGCGTGGCGGGACGACGCTGCACGAACGGCAACGGTCGATCGTGCTGGAGGTGGTCACCCGACTGATCTCGCACACCGCGGTCCTGTTCTCGCTCTACCTGCTCTTCTCCGGGCACAACGCGCCCGGTGGCGGCTTCGCCGGAGGGCTGGTGGCCAGCCTCGCGCTGACCATGCGTTATCTCGCCGGTGGCCGGTACGAGTTGGTCGAGGCGGCGCCGGTCGGTGCCGGCACCGTGCTCGGTGCCGGCCTGCTGCTCTCGGTCGGCAGTGGGGTGGTCTCCCTGATCGTCGACGGCACCGTGCTGAAGAGCACCACGGTCGACCTCTGGCTGCCCCTGATCGGTGACTTCTACCTGGTCACGTCCCTCTTCTTCGACGTCGGCGTCTACCTGGTGGTGATCGGTCTGGCGCTGGACGTGCTGCGCAGCCTCGGCGCCGAGGTGGACCGGCACATCGAGGCGGCCGGCGGGCCCGGGGGCGGGCTCGCCGGCCAGCGAGGGGAGGCACGGTGAGGGCCGCCGGAGCGAACCTCGTCTCCTTCATCACGATCGGGGTACTCGTCGGCTGTGGCGTGACCCTGCTGCTGGAACGCAGCCTGAGCCGGGTCCTGCTCGGCGTCATCCTGATCGGCAACGGCGTCAACCTGTTGATCGTCTTCGGCGGCCGGTCCGGGGAGGCGCCGGTGGTCGGCGTCAGTGACGAGGCGGCGATGAGCGACGCGCTGCCCCAGGCCATGGTGCTCACCGCCATCGTCATCACCTTCGGCTTCACCGCCTTCCTGCTGGCGATCAGCTACCGCAGTTGGTACCTCAGCGGCGACGACGAGGTGCCCGACGACATAGAGGACCGGCAGATCGTCCGCCGGAGAGCCCAACGGGAGGTTTCCGCCGCCGATCTCACCGGCGAGCCGCCGACCGCCGACCCGCAGCAGGTCGACGCACCCGCCCCACCGCGCGAGGAGGGCCCGGGATGAGCCGGTACGCGTCGACCGGGCCGGACCGGAGGCGGCGATGAACACGCTCGTCTCGCTGCCGGTGGTGCTACCCGTGCTGGGTGCCGCGCTGACCCTGCTGCTGGCGGGCCGGCCGTGGACCCAGCGGACGGTGAGCGTGGGTTGCCTGAGCACCAGCCTGGTGGTGGCGGTGGTCCTGCTGGTCCAGGCGTACCGGCAGGGCCCGCTGGTGGTGCAGCTCGGCGGCTGGCCGGCGCCGGTGGGCATCGTGCTGGTCGCCGACCAACTGGCCGCGCTGATGCTCGTGGTCTCCTCGGCGGTGACCCTCTGCGTGCTGCTGTACTCGATCGGGCAGGGCCAGGCGGAGGTCGGGGAGCGGTCGCCGGTGGCGATCTTCCACCCCACCTACCTCGTGCTGACCGCCGGGGTGTGCAACGCGTTCCTCGCCGGTGACCTGTTCAACCTCTTCGTCGGCTTCGAGATGCTGCTCGCCGCGAGCTTCGTCCTGATCACCCTCAACGGCACCGGGCCACGCATCCGGACCGGCTCCACCTACGTCGTGGTCAACGTTCTGGCATCGATGATCTTTCTGATCTCGGTGGGCCTGGTCTACGCGGCCACCGGCACGCTCAACCTGGCACAGCTCACCGCGCGGCTGGACGCGCTACCGGACGGCGTACGGCTGAGCCTGCAACTGATGCTGCTGGTGGCCTTCGGCATCAAGGCGGCGGTCTTCCCGTTGTCGGCCTGGCTCCCGGACAGCTATCCCACGGCGCCGGCCCCGGTCACCGCGGTCTTCGCCGGCCTGCTCACCAAGGTGGGCGTGTACGCGATCATCCGGACCCAGACCCTGCTCTTCCCGGACCAGCGGGCCGGGGAACTGCTGATGGTGGCGGCCGGCCTGACCATGCTCGTCGGCATCCTCGGCGCGGTGGCCCAGTCGGACATCAAGCGGCTGCTGTCGTTCACGCTCGTCAGTCACATCGGCTACATGATCTTCGGCGTGGGGTTGAGCACGGTCGCCGGACTGGTCGGCGCCATCTTCTACGTGGTCCACCACATCACCATCCAGACCACCCTGTTCCTGATCTCCGGGCTGGTCGAGCAGCGGGCCGGCAGCACCGACCTGCGCCGCCTCGGCGGGCTGGCTCGACTGGCGCCCCTGGTGGGCGTGCTCTTCTTCGTCTCGGCGATGAACCTGGCGGGTATCCCACCGTTCTCCGGCTTCCTGGGCAAGCTCGGCCTGCTCCAGGCCGGTGTCGCCGTGGGCGGTCCGCTGCCCTGGACACTGGTGGCCGTCGGAGCCGTGACCAGCCTGCTCACCCTCTACGTGGCGAGCCGGGTGTGGAACATCGCCTTCTGGCGCTCGCCCTGCGAAACGGTCGCGCCGACCGCTCCGCTGCCCGCGCTGATGGTCGGCGCCACGGTCGCCCTGGTGGTGCTCGGCGTGTCGTTGACCTTCGTGGCCGGACCGTTGTTCGACTTCACCGGGCGGGCGGCGGCGGATCTGATCGAGCGCACCCCGTACGTGCGCGCCGTTCTGCCCGGCGGGACGTCATGACCACGCCGACGGCTCCGGACCGGCGGACCCGGGTCGGCCGTTGGCGTGACCAATTGATCGCCTACGGCTGGCTGGTGCTCGCCTGGAACCTGTTCTGGGGGGAGTTCACCTGGGGAAACCTGCTCGGCGGGCTGCTGACCGCCGGCGTGGTGCTGCTGTTCTTCCCGCTGCCGCCGGTGACCTTCCACGGCCGGCTCCGGCCGTGGGGTCTGCTGGTCTTCGGCGGCCGGTTCGTCGTCGAGCTGGTCCGGGCCAGCGCCCACGTCGCCCGGATCGCGGTGCAGCCCGGCTACACGCCCCGTTCGGCGATCATCGGCGTGCGGCTGCGGCTGCCCACCGACCTCAACCTCGCCCTCACCGCCGAGGTGCTCTCCCTGGTGCCCGGCACCTTGATCATCGAGGTGGACCGGGACGCCGGAATCCTCTACGTGCACGTGCTCGACGTACGCGGCCCCGCCGCCCTCGACGCCAGCCGTGACCAGGTCCGCGCCGTGGAAGGGCGGATCGTCGCGGCGATCGGCTCGACCGCCGAACTACGCCGGACGCGTACCCGAGAAGTGGACAAGGAGTTCCCGTGACGATCTTCCTCGCCGTCGTGCTCACCAGCCTGCTGTCGGTGACCGCGCTGCTCGCCCTCGTCCGCCTCTACCGGGGTCCGACGCTGCTGGACCGGGTCGTCGCCGCCGACATGCTGCTCGCCACCATGGTCGGCGCCGTCGGCGCGGAGGCGGCGGTCAACCGGCACGCCACCACCCTGCCGGTGCTGGTGGTGCTCGCCCTGCTCGGCTTCGTCGGATCCGTCTCGCTGGTCCGCTTCGCCGTCCGGGACCGGCCGTGACACCGGGCGCCGTCGCGGACTGGCTGGCCGCGGTAAGCCTGGTCACCGGTGCGCTGTTGAGCCTGGCCGCCGCCATCGGGGTGCTGCGCTTCCCGGACACGCTGAGTCGCATGCACGCGGCCACCAAGCCGCAGGTGCTCGGCGTGCTGCTTCTGCTGCTGGGGGTGGGTCTGCGGCTGCGCAGCCCGGCCGACCTCGGCATGATCGTTCTCGTCGGGGTCTTTCAACTGGCCACCGCCCCGGTCGCCGCCCAGATGATCGGTCGGGCCGCCTACCGGGCCGGGCGGGTGGACCGGGACCTGCTCGACGTCGACGAACTCGCCGACCACTGAGCCGTCCCGCCCTGCGGACACAATGAGTAAGCACACCCGCCCGGCCCGGGCCACGCCGCCGGTAGAATGACCACATGATCGACTCTTCTGCCCAGGAGGGCAGCAGTAGCCAGCCGGGTAGGCCCCGGCATCCCCACGCACCGACGACCCCGGGAGCCCTGAACCTCCCGTGTTGATCCTCGTCGGTCTTCTTCTGATCGTTGTCTTGACCGTCGCGACGGGGTACTTCGTCGCGCAGGAGTTCGGCTACGTCGCGGTCGACCGCGGCAAGCTGAAGCAGCTCGCCGCCGAGGGTGACCAGGCGTCCGTCCGGGCCCTGGAGGTCACCGGGCGGCTGTCGTTCATGCTCTCCGGCGCACAGCTCGGCATCACCGTGACCGCACTACTCGTCGGCTACGTCGCCGAACCCTTCCTCGGTGCCGGCCTGGCGGAGCTGCTCGGCGTGGCCGGTGTCTCCACCGGTGTCAGCCTGCCGCTGTCGGTCGCGCTGGCCCTGGTCATCGCCACTGTGGTGCAGATGGTCGTGGGCGAGCTGGCCCCGAAGAACCTGGCCATCGCCCGGCCCGAACCGGTCGCCCGGGCACTGGCCCGCTCCACCCTGGTCTACCTGGCCATGGCCGGACCGCTGATCAAGCTCTTCGACAAGTCCGCGGTGCGTCTGCTGCGGCGGGTCGGCATCGAGCCGATCGAGGAACTGCCCAGCGGTGCCACCCCGGAGGACCTGGAACAGATCATCGCCGAGTCCCGGCTGGAGGGGCATCTCGATGCCGACATGTCGGAGCTGCTGGACCGGGGGCTCGACTTCCGGCAGTTGACGGCCGGCGAGGCGATGGTGCCCCGGGTGGACGTGCACACCGTGCGCGCACACGAGCCGGTGAGCCGGGTGGTCGAGCTGCTCGACACCGGCCGCTCCCGCTTCCCGGTACGCGGCGCGGAGGGCGTCGACGACCTGGTCGGCGTGATCGGCATCGCCGACGTGCTCCAGGTACCACCGGCCGAGCGGGCCGCCACCCCGGTCAGCGCGGTCGCCGTACCGCCGCTGCTGGTGCCCGAGACACTGCCGCTGCCCACCGTGCTGGACCGGCTCCGCTCGGGGCACCGCCAGCTCGCCTGCGTGGTCGACGAGTACGGCGGTTTCGCCGGGGTCATCACGCTCGAGGACATCGCCGAGGAACTGGTCGGCCCGATCCGCGACGAGGACGACCCGCCGGAGCGGGCCCCGACGCGGCAGGAGGACGGCTCCTGGGTGGTGCCCGCGCGCTGGCGCATCGACGAGGTCGCCGACAGCACCGGCATCGCCCTGCCCGAGGGGGCCGAGTACGACACCCTCTCCGGGCTGGTCATGCGGGAGCTGGGCCGGGTGCCCGAGGTCGGTGACCGGCTGGAGATCAGCCTGCCGGCCGACGGCGAGAACGGCCAGGTGCCGCCGCGTGCCCTGGTCGAGGTGCTCGCGGTGGATCGGCACGTGGCCGACTCGGTCCGTCTCCAGGTCACCGACGGGCATTCGGAGGTGACGGCATGAGCACCGGATTCGCGCTGATCACCTCCGTGGTCCTGCTGGCGCTCAACGGCTTCTTCGTCGCCGCCGAGTTCGCCCTGGTGGCCAGCAAGCGGTACCGCCTGGAACAGGCGGCGGCCGGCGGCGGCCGGGGGGCCCGGGGCGCCCGCCCCGGCGGGCGGGGGCTGGGGCGGGTTGTGGGCGGGGGGCCACGAGGGCACCACCAGGGGCCGCGGGGCCGCGGGG
>NZ_JBAGKI010000115.1:0-8233 GCF_036689795.1 Micromonospora palythoicola
GATTTCGCTGAAGCAGAACTGAGCTTCAGACTCCTGATCCTGCCGTAATACGATGTGGCGGCAACGGTTACCCCACCAGGGTGATCGTTGCCGCCACGTCAGCGCCGAGAGGAGACCCCGTCATGGGGCGCTACGTCATTCGACGGTTGCTCCAGTTCATCCCCACCGTGCTGGGCACCATGTTCCTACTGCACTACATGACCTCGCTGGCGGTTCAGTTCAGCGGGAACCCGGTCCGGGCGCTGTTCGGGGACCGGACGCCGGATCCAGCGCTGCTTCAGGCGATCACCGAGCGGCTCGGCTACGCCGACCCCTGTCTCGACCAGCGGGGCAACCCCTGCTTCGGGCTCTTCCTGGACCGCCTGCAGAACATCTTCTTCCACTTCGACTTCGGCATCAACCTGCGCCAGCGGGAGGTCACCGACCTGGTCGCCGATGCCATTCCGTTCACCCTGAAGCTGCTGGTCATCGCGATCGTGTTCGAGGCGGTCGTCGGCATCGCGGCGGGTGTGCTGGCCGGTCTGCGGGGCGGCAGCTTCACCGACTACGCGGTGAAGATCAGCACGGTGTTCGTCATCTCGGTGCCGATCTTCGTGCTGGGCGTGGTGGTCCGGGAGTTCGTCGGGGTCAAGTTCGGCAACGTGCTGCGCGGACAGGACTGGATTCCCGACGTGATCTCCGTCGGCGTCTTCACGCCTGGTTTCAAGCCCGACTATCCGCTGGCCAGCCTGGTGATCCCGGGCATGGTGCTCGGTGCGCTCTCGCTGGCCACGACGGCTCGGCTCACCCGGACCAGCATCATGGAGAACATCCGTGCCGACTACGTCCGCACCGCGAAGGCCAAGGGCCTGACCAACAAGCGGGTCATCGGCGTGCACACCCTCCGCAACTCGCTGATCCCCGTGATCACCTTCCTCGGCGTCGACATCGGCGCCGCGATGGCCGGCGCGGTCGTCACCGAGACCATCTTCAACGTGCCGGGCATCGGCCGGCTGGTGACGTTCTCGGCGCGTAGCGGTGAGTCGTCGGTGGTGGTCGGCGTGGTGACCATGCTGGTGCTTGTGGTCCTGGTCGCCAACCTGCTGGTCGACCTGCTCTACGCCGTGCTCGACCCGAGGATCCGCTATGAGTGACCGAACCACGGTGGCGGACGTAGGTCTTCCCACCGTTCCTGGTGGCCGGGTGCAGCGAAACGAGGTGTGGACATGAGTGACCTGACGAGTGCGGGCTCCGCCGTCGGCGGTGCGCCGGTGGCCGGTGACGGCCCTACGCCCGACGCGCCGGGCGGCAAGGAGCGCAACGCGAGCCTGTGGGCGGACGCCCGACGACAGTTGCTGCGCGACCCCGTCTTCGTGATCGCCTCTCTCTACATCCTCGCGGTCGGGTCGATGGCGCTCTTCCCGAGCCTGTGGACCAGCCAGGACCCGCGGGCGTGCAGCACCGATCGGTCCCGGGTCGCGCCGAGTTGGGACCACCCCTTCGGCTTCGACATCCTGGGCTGCGACTACTACTCGCACGCGATCTACGGCGCTCGCCCGTCGATGGTGATCGCGGTGATGGCGACCAGCGGCATCGTGCTGTTCGGTGGGGTGCTCGGCCTGCTCGCCGGCTACTACGGCGGCTGGGTCGACGCGGTCATCTCCCGGGTGATGGACATCTTCTTCTCGCTGCCGTTCCTGCTCGGCGCGATCGTGTTCCTCACCGTGATCAAGCGGCAGAACATCTGGACCATCACGGCCGTGCTCTTCCTGCTGGCCTGGCCGACCATCGCCCGGATCATCCGGGGCAGCGTCATCTCGTCGAAGGACCTCGACTACGTGCACGCGGCGAAGGCGGTCGGTGCCCGCAACTCCCGGTTGATGTTCCGGCACATCCTGCCGAACGCGATCGCACCGATGCTGGTCTACGCCACCATCGTGCTGGGCTCGTTCGTCGCCGCCGAGGCCACGTTGACCTTCCTCGGTGTCGGACTCCAGCCGCCCACCCAGTCCTGGGGCATCATGATCAGCCAGCACCAGGTCTACTTCCTGGACGACCCGTGGCTGCTGCTGTTCCCCTGTGGTCTGCTGGTCGGCACGGTGCTGTCCTTCATCCTCATGGGTGACGCGTTGCGGGACGCCCTCGACCCGAAGTTCCGGTGAGTCGGATGAGCGAGTCACAGCGAGCGAATCATCAGCCAAGGGCGATGGTGCCTCACGAGGGCACGGAGCGAGCGGAGTGCCGGCATGAGCACTGATGTGAACGTCAAGATGGAGGCGCTGGCGGGTGTCGACCCCGACGCGCTGCCACTGCAGGTCAAGGACCTGCACGTGGAGTTCCGCACCCGCAACGGCATCGCGCACGCCGTGAACGGTGTGAGCTTCGACCTGCGGGCCGGCGAGACCCGGGCGATCCTCGGCGAGTCCGGCTGCGGCAAGAGCGTGACCGCTCAGGCGATCATGGGCATCCTGGATACTCCGCCTGGCTTCATCACCGGCGGCGAGATCCTCTACCGGGGCGTCGATCTGCTCAAGCTGCCGGAGTCGGAGCGCCGCAAGGTGCGGGCGAACCGGATCGCGATGATCTTCCAGGACGCGCTCTCCGCGTTGAACCCGGTCTTCACCGTCGGTTTCCAGCTCGCCGAGCTGTTTCGTAAGCATCGGGGCATGTCCCGCCAGGACGCCAAGGCCCGTGCCGTCGAGCTGCTGGACCTGGTGAAGATCCCGGCCGCCAAGCAGCGGGTGAACGACTACCCGCACCAGTTCTCGGGAGGTATGCGGCAGCGCGTCATGATCGCCATGGCGCTGGCGCTCGACCCCGAGGTGCTGATCGCGGACGAGCCGACGACCGCCCTGGACGTGACCGTGCAGGCGCAGATCATGGCGCTGCTCGCCGAGCTTCAGCGGGAACGGAACATGGGCCTCGTGCTGATCACCCATGACATGGGGGTGGTGGCCGACGTGGCGGACCGGATCTCGGTCATGTACGCCGGCCGGGTCATCGAGGAAGCCGGCGTGAACGACATCTACGCCAGCCCCGCCCACCCGTACACCAAGGGTCTGCTGGAGTCGATTCCGCGTCTGGACCTCAAGGGTCACGAGCTCAGCGCCATCAAGGGCCTGCCGCCGATGCTCACCAACATCCCGCCGGGCTGCGCCTTCAACCCCCGGTGCGGGTACGCGCAGGAGGTCTGCCGGCAGGACCCGGCGCCGCCGCTGTACCAGGTGTCGCCGAGCCGGACGGCTGCCTGCCACTTCTGGAAGGAGGTCAAGGGTGATGAGTGACGTGGTGCTGGAAACCCGTGACCTGGTCAAGCACTTCCCGCTGACCCGGGGCATCGTCTTCAAGAAGCAGTACGGCGCGGTTCAGGCGGTCGACGGGGTCAACCTGCAGCTGCGGCGCGGCGAGACGCTCGGCATCGTGGGCGAGTCGGGCTGCGGCAAGTCGACCCTGGCCCGGCTGCTGGTCGGGCTGGAGACGCCGACCTCGGGTGACCTGTTCGTGCAGGGCAAGAACATGTCGAAGGTCAGCGCCGAGGAGCGACGTCGGGGCCGGCGCAACATCCAGCTGGTGATGCAGGACCCGTACACCTCGCTCAACCCGCGGATGACCGTCGGTGACATCGTCGGGGAGCCCTTCGAGGTGCACCCGGACGTGTTGCCGAAGGCCCGGCGGCGGGCCAAGGTGCAGGAACTGCTCGATCTGGTCGGTCTCAACCCGGACCACATCACCCGGTACCCGCACCAGTTCTCCGGCGGCCAGCGGCAGCGGATCGGCATCGCCCGGGCGCTGGCGCTCAACCCGGAGATCATCCTGTGTGACGAGCCGGTCTCCGCGCTGGACGTCTCCATCCAGGCCCAGGTGATCAACCTGCTGGAGAAGCTCCAGAAGGAGCTCGGGCTGTCGTACATCTTCATCGCCCACGACCTCTCGGTGGTCCGGCACATCGCCGACCGGGTCGCGGTCATGTATCTCGGCAAGATCATCGAGATCGGCACCGAGGACGAGATCTACGACAACCCGACCCACCCGTACACGCAGGCGTTGCTGTCGGCGGTGCCGGTGCCGGATCCGAGGCTGCGCGGGCACCGGGATCAGATCGTGCTGACCGGTGACGTGCCGTCGCCGGCCAACCCGCCCTCGGGCTGCCGATTCCGCACCCGGTGCTGGAAGGCCCAGGACGTCTGCGCCGAGCAGCAGCCGCTGCTGGAGATCCGCGACAAGTCGGGTCACCCGAGCGCCTGCCACTTCGCCGAGGTACGCGACGTGGTGCACGCGTCGGAGTAGCCCCACAGACGCCGCCGCTCCCGTCCATCCGTACCGGAAGCAGCGGTGAAGGTAGTGCCTCCTCAGTGATTCGGGGCGTCGGCCGTCACCAGCAGCCGGCGCCCCGGTCCACACCCACCCCGCCCCGGTTGATCAAGAAGTTTTCGTCTGGAACAGCGTGGATCCAGACGAAAACTTCTTGATCAACGGAATTGACCGTGGTGGGTGTGGGTGTGGGAGGAGGGTGGGGTGGGTCAGAGGGGGCCGCGGCCGGCGCGGAGCAGGAGCAGGGCGAGTTGGGTGCCGTCCGCGCCCAGGGCCGACCGGAAGCGCTCCAGGATCTCCTGTTCGCGGGAGAGGACGAGCCGGGTACCGCCCGAGGCCATCCGGGTCGCACCGACCTCCCGGGAGAGTGCGGCCCGCTCCTGCCACAACTCGATGAGCGCCCGGTCGATCTCGTCGATCCGTACCCGGATCTCGGCGATCCGACTGGCGGCGTCCGGCTCGGCGGTGCCGGTGGCCGGGGCGCCAACCTCGGGCCCGGCGGGACCTGCCCCGTTCGCGCCGCCGTTCTGCTCCATCACGTCTGTCATCTTCGGGTACCTCTCGCGGTGTGGTGCCGCCGTTGCCCGGATCCCGGGACGCGAAATGCCCCGGGCTCCGAGAGCCCGGGGCATTTCGTAGGTCTGATCGATCAGGCGCGACCTACGGCTGCCGGACTCCCGGAGCCGTAGTAAAAGTAGAAGCGCTCGTCGAACACGCTGTCGAGTATGCCGCCCTCCGGGATGGCACGCAAGGAAACCCGTCCCTTCCCCGCATCTGGTCGGTGGGTGCCGTGGGCGGGGGATGTCCGGCCGGCGGCATAGACTCGCCGTGCGATGCATCCTCTCTTCGACATCCCCGCGTCCCCACCCGAGCCCGAGCCTGCCCGGGCGTTGCCACCCCACCGGCCCGCGCCCGGCCGCCTCGATCCGGCGCAGCTGGTGGACGGGCTCAACGGCCCGCAGCGGGACGCGGTCACCCACGCGGGCTCGCCGCTGCTGATCGTGGCCGGCGCCGGGTCCGGCAAGACCCGGGTGCTGACGCACCGGATCGCGTACCTGCTCGCCGCCCGGGACGTGCACCCCGGCGAGATCATCGCGATCACCTTCACCAACAAGGCCGCCGGCGAGATGAAGGACCGGGTCACCGCCCTGGTCGGTCCGCGGGCCCGGCTGATGTGGGTCTCCACGTTCCACTCCGCCTGCGTGCGGATCCTGCGTGCCGAGCACGAGCACGCCGGCCTGAAGTCCACCTTCTCGATCTACGACGCCGACGATTCCCGCCGGCTGATGCAGCTCGTCGCCCGGGAACTCGACCTCGATCCGAAGCGCTATCCGGCGCGCGGCCTCGCCGCCCAGGTCTCGAATCTGAAGAACGAGCTGGTCGACCCGGAGACGTTCGCCGCACGGGCCAGCGGGCCCAACGAACGCGCGCTGGCCGAGGCGTACGCCCTCTACCAGCGGCGGCTGCGCGAGGCCCACGCGCTCGACTTCGACGACCTGATCATGACGACGGTGCATCTGCTCCAGTCGCATCCGCACGTCGCGGAGAGCTATCGCCGTCGGTTCCGGCACGTGCTCGTCGACGAGTACCAGGACACCAACCACGCGCAGTACATCCTGATCAAGGAGCTGGTCTCCGGCACCGAGGGCCTCGACCCGGCGGAGCTGTGCGTGGTCGGCGACGCGGACCAGTCCATCTACGCCTTCCGGGGCGCGACGATCCGCAACATCCTGGAGTTCGAGCGCGACTTCACCGACGCCCGCACCATTCTGCTGGAGCAGAACTACCGCTCCACCCAGACCATCCTGAACGCGGCGAACGCGGTGATCGACCGCAACACGTCGCGCAAGCCCAAGCGATTGTGGAGCGACGCCGGCGCGGGTGAACCGATCGTCGCGTACGTCGCCGACACCGAGCACGCCGAGGCGGACTGGGTGGCCCGGGAGATCGACAGGCTGGTCGACGACGGGGAGACCCGGCCTGGCGACGTTGCGGTCTTCTACCGCACCAACGCGCAGTCCCGGGTCTTCGAGGAGGTGTTCATCCGTCTCGGTCTGCCCTACAAGGTCGTCGGCGGGGTGCGCTTCTACGAGCGCAAGGAGGTCCGGGACGCACTGGCCTACCTGCGTTCGGTGGTGAACGACGACGACACGGTGAGCCTGCGGCGGATCCTCAACACCCCGCGCCGGGGCATCGGCGACCGCGCCGAGGCCTGTGTGGAGGCGCTGGCCAGCCGGGACCGGATCTCCTTCGGTGCCGCGTTGCGGCGAGCCGGTGACGCGCCGGGCATCTCGACCCGGGCGGCCAACGGCATCGCCGACTTCGTGGCGCTGCTCGACTCCGCCCGTGAGCTGGCCGTCGACGGCACCCCGGAGGAGGTGCTGGAGGCGGTGCTGACCCGGTCGGGTTACCTGACCGAGCTGGAGGAGAGCCTCGACCCGCAGGACGCCGGCCGGGTCGACAACCTCCAGGAGTTGGTGAGCGTCGCCCGCGAGTACACCGAGCGGATCGAGGCGACCGGCGCGGAGGGCGAGCGGGCCACCCTGGCCGGCTTCCTGGAACAGGTCGCACTGGTCGCCGACGCCGACCAGGTGCCGACCGACGACCCCGAGCACCAAGGCGTGGTCACCCTGATGACGCTGCACACCGCCAAGGGCCTGGAATTCCCGGTGGTGTTCCTGACCGGCCTGGAGGACGGCGTCTTCCCGCACCTACGCTCACTCGGCGACACCCGGGAGCTGGAGGAGGAGCGCCGGCTGGCGTACGTCGGCATCACCCGTGCCCGGCAGCGGCTCTACCTCTCCCGGGCGGTGACCCGCTCCGCGTGGGGCCAGCCGGCCTACAACCCGCCGTCCCGGTTCGTCGAGGAACTGCCGCCCGAACTCGTCCGCTGGGAGCGGACCGAGGGGTCGTACACCTCGTGGGGTGGCGGTGGTGGCGGCGTGGGCGGCCGTGCGGACCGGATGCCCGGCGGTCGCGGTGGTTTCACCGGCGGGACGCCCCGGGCGGCCCAACTGGCCCGCAAGCTCGGGGTGGACGGCAGCCGGTTGGCCACCGCGAGCGAGCTGCCGCAGGGGCCGAAGGTCACCGCCGGAGACCGGGTGAACCACCAGCGGTACGGTCTCGGCCGGGTGGTGACCGTGGAGGGACACGGCCCGGGTGCCCGGGCGCAGATCGACTTCGGTGACCAGACGCTGTGGTTGGTGCTGCGCCACGCCCCGATCGAGAAGATCTGACCCGGCCCGCCGGAGCGGTCAGCAGGCCACGTCGATGCCCCGGGCGCGCAGGAAGGGCGCCGGGTCGATCTGGTTCCACAGCTGGCCCTGGTGCACCTCGAAGTGCAGATGCGGGCCGGTGGAGTCGCCCGTGGAGCCCTCCAGACCGATGGTCTGCCCGGTGCTGACCTTCGCACCCACGCTCACCCTGGCCGTGCTCAGGTGGGCGTAGTGGGTGAGGTAGCCGTTGCCGTGGTCGATGACCACCGAGATGCCGTACCCGTCGTCGACGTCGCCGGCCTTGGTCACGGTGCCGCCGAAGGCGGCGCGCACCGGGGTGCCGGCGGGCATGGCGAAGTCGATGCCGGCGTGCAGGGTGCCCCACCGGGGCCCGTAGCAGGAGGTGACCGCGCCTCCGGACATCGGCAGAACCCAGGACGACTTCGGCTTCGTGCTCTTCTTCGGCTTCGGCTTGACGGTGGCCGTCCGACTGGCCTTCGGCTTCGGCTTCGGCTTCGGCGTCGGGGTGGGCTTCGCGGTGGGGCTGGCGCTCGTCGACGGGCTCGGCGACGGGCTGCCCGAGGTGGCGGGCTGGCGAGCCGACCGGTCGGCTCGCTCGGCGGCCGCTGCCCGGGCCGGTGCGTCCAGGGCGACCGGGCGGCGGGTCGGCCGCTCGGCGCGGGCGGTCAGGGCGACAACGCCCACGCCGAGCGCCGCCCGGGCGACCG
>NZ_JBAGKI010000116.1:0-7845 GCF_036689795.1 Micromonospora palythoicola
TGTGGGGGCTCCCCCCCGGGGGGGGGGGGGGGCCCGGCCGCCCCCCCCCCCCCCCCCCCCCCGACCGTCGCACGGCCGACTCAGGCCAACGCGATCTGATCGCCGTCGACCTTGATGTCCTTGGCCGGTAGCGGGGTGGTGGCCGGACCGGCCTTGACGGAGCCGTCCTCGATGGAGAACTTGCTGCCGTGGCAGGTGCAGTTGATGGTGCCGCCGTCGACGTTCGACACCGGGCAGCCCTGATGGGTGCAGACCGGGTCGAACCCCTTGAACTCCCCCGCGGTGGGTTGGGTGATCACCACGCCCTGGGCGGCGAAGACCGCGCCGCCGCCGACCGGGATGTCGGTCGTGCGGGCCAGTGACTGGGCACCCTCCCGGTCCCCGCCACCGGCGTCACCGGTGTTGGTGATCTGCGGCCCCGGGCTCGGTGCCGCACCGCCGTCGTCCTCACCGCCGCAGGCGGCCAGCACCGCCGCCGCGCCGACCGCCCCCGCCCCCGCGAGCAGGGCCCGGCGGGTACGCACGTCAGGCCCGGCCGGCACCTGCTCCCCGCTCATGCCAGTGCTCCGTTGCGCTCGCTCATGCCTCGCCCCTCCGTCGGTGACTCCGGTGCATGATCTGTGGCTACTTTCCCCTACACGCACCACTCTGCCGGTCGGTTCACCCGATCGGCCACCCGGGTGGACCAGCGGGGATCGTCAGGCACCCCACCGGCCACCCGTCCACCCTCGACCGGTCGGTCAGCGCACGGCGGTGGCGGCCTTGCGGCCACCGCGAGCCCGGCCACCGTTGGCCTTCGCCGCCCGGGCGGTGGCCGCCACGGCACCCTTAGCCGCGCCGTCGAGCTTGAGGACGGTACGCAGGAACTGCCCGGTGTGGCTCTCGGCGACCTCGGCGACCTCCTCCGGGCTGCCGGTGGCGAGCACGGTGCCGCCCCGGTGGCCGCCCTCGGGACCCATGTCGATGAGCCAGTCCGCGCTCTTGATCACGTCCAGGTTGTGCTCGATCGTGATGACCGTGTTGCCCTTGTCGACCAGCCCCTCCAGCACCAGCAGCAGCTTGCGGATGTCCTCGAAGTGCAGGCCGGTCGTCGGCTCGTCGAGCACGTAGACCGTCCGCCCGGTCGAACGCTTCTGCAACTCCGAGGCGAGCTTGACCCGCTGCGCCTCGCCGCCGGAGAGGGTCGGCGCGGGCTGCCCCAGCCGGACGTAGCCCAACCCCACGTCGACGAGCGTCTTGAGGTGCCGGTGGATGGCCGGGATGGCGGAGAAGAACTCGGCCGCCTCCTCGATCGGCATCTCCAGCACGTCGGAGACGGTCTTGCCCTTGTAGTGCACCTCCAGGGTCTCCCGGTTGTACCGGGCGCCCTTGCAGACCTCGCACGGCACGTACACGTCGGGCAGGAAGTTCATCTCGATCTTGATGGTGCCGTCACCGGAGCACGCCTCGCAGCGACCGCCCTTGACGTTGAACGAGAACCGTCCGGGGCCGTACCCACGGACCTTGGCCTCGGTGGTCTCGGCGAACAACTTGCGCACGTGGTCCCAGACGCCGGTGTAGGTGGCCGGGTTGGATCGCGGGGTGCGGCCGATCGGGGACTGGTCGACACCGACGACCTTGTCGACGTGCTCCAGGCCGGAGACCCGGGTGTGCCGGCCCGGCACCAGCCGCGCGCCGTTGATCTGGTTGGCCAGCACCGCGTACAGGATGTCGTTGACCAGGGTCGACTTGCCCGAGCCGCTGACCCCGGTCACGGCGATCAACTGGCCGAGCGGGAAGCCCACCGTCAGGTTGCGCAGGTTGTGCTCGCGGGCCCCGTGCACCACCAGCTCCCGCCCGGGGGTCTGCGGGCGACGGCCCTTGGGCGTCGGGATCTCCCGCCGGCCGGACAGGTACGCCCCGGTCAGTGACTCGGCATTCTCCAGCAGCGCCGGCACCGAGCCGCTGTGCACGATCCGGCCGCCGTGCTCGCCCGCACCGGGACCGATGTCCACGATCCAGTCGGCGGTGCGGATGGTGTCCTCGTCGTGCTCGACCACGATCAGCGTGTTGCCCAGGCCGCGCAGCCGCACCAGCGTCTCGATCAGCCGGTGGTTGTCCCGCTGGTGCAGGCCGATCGACGGCTCGTCGAGCACGTACAGCACGCCGACCAGACCGGAGCCGATCTGGGTGGCCAGCCGGATGCGCTGCGCCTCACCGCCGGACAGGGTGCCGGCCGGGCGGTCCAGGGAGAGGTAGTCCAGCCCGACGTCGAGCAGGAAGCGCAGCCGGGCGTTGATCTCCTTGAGCACCCGCTCGGCGATCAGCTTCTGCCGGTCGGTCAGCTCGATGCCGGCCAGCAGGTCGGCGCACTCGCCGACCGACAGGTTGCATACCTCGGCGATGCTGCGCCCGGCCAGGGTGACCGCGAGCACCTCGGGCTTGAGCCGGGCGCCACCGCAGGCCGCGCAGGGCACGTCGCGCATGTAGCCCTCGTACTTCTCCCGCGACCACTCGCTCTCGGTGTCGGAGTGCCGGCGCTCGATCCACTGCACCACGCCCTCGAAGCCGGTGTAGTACGAGCGCTCCCGGCCGTACTTGTTGCGGTAGCGCACGTGGACCTGGTCGTCGGAGCCGTGCAGGATGGTCTTCTGCGCCCGCGACGGCAACGCCCGCCACGGTGTGTCGACGTCGAAGTGCTCGGCCTCGCCGAGCGCCTCCAGCAGGCGGAGGAAGTATTCCAGGTTGTGCCCGGTCGCCCAGGGCTGGATCGCACCCTCACGCAGGCTGCGCTCCGGGTCGGGAACGACCAGTTCCGGGTCGACCTCCTTCTTGGTGCCGAGGCCGGTGCACTCCGGGCAGGCGCCGTAGGGCGCGTTGAAGGAGAAGACCCGGGGCTCCAGGTCCTCGATCGCCAGGGGGTGGTCGTTGGGGCAGGCCAGGTGCTCGGAGTAGCGCCGCTCCCGGTCGGGGTCGTCCTCGGCCAGGTCGACGAAGTCGAGCAGGACCAGACCACCGGAGAGCCCCAGCGCCGCCTCGACCGAGTCGGTCAGCCGCTGCTTGGCGCTGGGCTTGACGCTGAGCCGGTCGATCACCACCTCGATGGTGTGCTTCTCCTGCTTCTTCAGCTTCGGCGGGTCGGTGAGCTGGTGCACCACCCCGTCGACCCGGGCCCGGGCGTACCCCTTGGCCTGGAGTTCGGCGAACAGGTCGACGTACTCGCCCTTGCGGCCCCGCACCACCGGCGCGAGCACCATGAAGCGGGTGCCCTCGGCCATGGCGAGCACCCGGTCGACGATCTGCTGCGGGCTCTGCCGGGAGATCCGCTCGCCGCAGACCGGGCAGTGCGGTTCGCCGACCCGGGCGAAGAGCAGCCGCAGGTAGTCGTAGACCTCGGTGATCGTGCCGACGGTGGAGCGGGGATTGCGCGAGGTGGACTTCTGGTCGATGGAGACGGCCGGGCTCAGGCCCTCGATGAAGTCGACGTCCGGCTTGTCCATCTGGCCGAGGAACTGCCGGGCGTACGACGACAGCGACTCGACGTACCGGCGCTGCCCCTCGGCGAAGATCGTGTCGAAGGCCAGGCTCGACTTGCCCGACCCGGACAGCCCGGTGAACACGATGAGGGCGTCCCGGGGCAGGTCGAGGCTGACGTCACGCAGGTTGTGCTCGCGTGCGCCACGGATGATCAAACGGTCGGCCACGGTCCGTGTACTCCCGGGTGAGAACGTAGAGGAAGATCTGTCCGCTTTTGCGGTGAACCCAGCGGTTGTGTCGGCGCGGAGAGTGCGCCCCGGCAACTGTAGACCCGCCCTCCGACAACTTTCCCCACCGCGCGCGTCCCACCCACCGACCTCCCCACCCCGCCCCCACCCACCTGCGCCGATCATGCAGTTCTGGCACCTGACAAGACGGGCAAACCGCCCGGTACCGACAACCACAACTGCATGATCGCGCCCGGATGGGGGTGGGGTCAGTGGGGGTGGGGGGTACGGCGGGTGGTGCGCGACACGCGGGTGGGGCGGGTGGCGCGGCGACGGGTCTCGTGGTTGATCTCCCGCTGCAGCCGGCGCCAGTTCTCGTAGCGGCGGGCGGTCAGCACTCCGTCGTCGAGTGCCGCGCGCACCGCGCAGCCGGGTTCGGCCTCGTGCCCGCAGTCGCCGTACCGGCAGTCGGCGGCCAGGTCGGCGATGTCGGCGAAGGCCCGGTCGAGCCCGGCCGC
This sequence comes from Micromonospora palythoicola, assembly GCF_036689795.1. Classification (NCBI taxonomy): domain Bacteria; kingdom Bacillati; phylum Actinomycetota; class Actinomycetes; order Micromonosporales; family Micromonosporaceae; genus Micromonospora; species Micromonospora palythoicola. The sequence goes on from NZ_JBAGKI010000116.1 coordinate 4,202, forward strand.
GCCGTCGAGCAGGCCGACGGCCCGCACCCCGGGCGTGTCCACCACGGCACCCCCGCCCGGCAGCGGCACCAACGCCCGCCAGGTGGTGGTGTGCCGACCCTTGCCGTCCACCCGGCGGATCGCCTGGGTGGGCATCACCACCGCCGAGGCGAGCGCGTTGACCAGGCTCGACTTGCCGGCGCCGGAGGGACCGAGCAGCCCGAGGGTGCGGCCCGCACCGACCTCGGCGCGCAGCGCCGCCAGCCCGGTGCCGCGCTCGGCACTGACCGGCAGCACCGGCACGCCGGGCGCGAGGGCCGCGAGCTGCCGCGCCACCGCCGCCGGATCGGCCGCCAGGTCGGTCTTGGTCAGCACCATGAGCGGCCGGGCACCGGACTCGTGGACCAGCGAGAGCAGTCGCTCGATACGGGCGGCGTCCGGTGCCGGGTGCACCGGCTCCACCACGGCCACCACGTCCAGGTTGGCGGCCAGCAGTTGACCACCGGCGTCCTTACCGGCGGTGCGCCGGATCAACGCGGTACGGCGGGGCAGCACCGCCTGCACCGTCGTCCGCCCGTCGGGCCAGGCGCACAACAGCACCCAGTCGCCCACGCCGGGCAGCCGGGTGGCGTCGCCGACGGCGGCGGCCAGCAGGGCTCCGCCGGTCGAGGCGCGCACCGGCCCGTCCTCGGTGAGCACGGTGCAGACGCCCCGGTCGACGCGGGCCACCCGGCCGGGACGGTTGTCGGTACGGATGCGTCGCAGCTGTGCCGCCCGGTCGGTGTCCCAGCCCAGGGCGGTCAACGAGATGGTCATGGCTCCTCGTTCAGTGTCGGTGCGGGTGATACACGGGTGCGGTGACCGGCATGACGACCACCACCTCCTCCGCTCCGGCGCCGCGCACGAACCTGGTCGACCCCGCCGGTGACCGGACCACGAGACAGCGGTGCAGCGTCCGGGCCGAGGGGGTCGCTGCACAGACGGTAGGTCGGGCCGCGCCACGCCGGAAGTGAATTCCCCGGCGACGCGGTGGGCGCGGGCCACTAGGGTCAGCACCGTGACACTGGATCCGCTGCTGCTGACCGGCGACGTGGACGACGCCACGGCGCGTCTGCTGCGGACGGCGGCCACCTTCGACGCCGCCGATCTCGCCGCGCCGTCCCTGCTCGCGGGGTGGAGCCGAGGACATGTGCTCACCCATGTCTGCCGCAATGCCGACGGCTTCGTCAACCTGCTCACCTCGGCGCGAACCGGCGAGCGGATCCCGATGTACGCCAGCGCCGCCGCCCGGACCGCCGACATCGAGGCGGGTGCCGCGCGTGCGTCCGAGGAGCACCTGGACGACCTGCGGCGCAGCGCGGACCGGTTCGCCGAGGCCGTCGCCGCGATGCCGGTGTCGGCGTGGGGTGCCAGCGTGGAGACCCGGCACGGCTCGCGGCCGGCGGCCCTGCTCGTCTGGAGCCGGCTGCGGGAACTGGAGGTCCACCACGTCGACCTGGCCGCCGGATACCGGCACACGGACTGGTCGCCGGACTTCGGTCACCGACTGCTGCACGAGGTGACCAGCGGCTTCGCCGACCGCGGCGACGTACCGGCGATGGTGCTGCGCTTCGACGGCGGCGGCCACGAACTGGTGCTCGGCGATCGGGTGCAGGCACCGGTCGTCGCGGGCTCGGCCGCCGAACTCGCCGCGTGGCTGACCGGTCGCGACCCCGGCACGACCCTGACCGTCACCCCCGACGGACAGCTGCCCCGCCCACCCGAATGGATCTAGGAAGCCATGACCTACAGCGGAGAAGTCACCCCCGGCGGTCCGCCGGCGGTACGCGAACTCGACCGGCTGACCATCACCAAGGTGTCGGTCGGTCCGATGGACAACAACGCGTACCTGCTGCGCTGCGGCAGCACCGGTGAGCAGGTGCTGATCGACGCCGCCAACGAGGCGCCCCGCCTGCTGGAGCTGGTCGGCGACGCGGGCCTCGCCGCGGTGGTGACCACCCATCAGCACATGGACCACTGGGTCGGGCTGGAGGAGGTGGTGGCCAAGACCGGCGCCCGCGCGCTGGTGCACGCCGACGACGCGGAGGGGCTGCCGATCGAGGCGCAGACCCTCACCGACGGCGACGTGGTGCCGGTCGGCGACTGCGCCCTTGAGGTCATCCACGTCCGGGGCCACACCCCGGGCTCGGTGGCGTTGCTCTACCGCGACCCCGCCGGCGTGCCGCACCTGTTCACCGGCGACAGTCTCTTCCCCGGTGGGGTCGGCAACACCGACCAGGACCCGCAGCGGTTCGCCGCGCTGATCGACGATGTCGAGCACAAGCTGTTCGACCGGCTGCCCGACGAGACCTGGTTCTACCCCGGGCACGGCCGGGACTCGACGCTCGGCGCGGAACGCCCCCACCTGGCCGAGTGGCGCGCCCGCGGCTGGTGACCGCCGGACCGGGACGGCCGTGCGGACGGGACGGAGTCAGCGGGTGACGGCGCGCAACCGTCGCCGGGTGCCGAGCAGCACCAGGGCCGCCAGCAGCAGTCCGCCGGCCATGGTCACCAGCAGTGGACTCGCGCCGGCGGGCAGCAGCCCGGCCAGTGTCCGCGACGCGGTACCCACCACCAGGTAGAGGCCGGTCCAGCCGGTGGCACCGAGCGCCGCGAACCCGAGAAACCGCCGGTACGACATGCGCAGCCCGCCCGCGGCCAGCGGCAGCAGCGCGTTGAACACCGGCAGGAAGGGCGCGATCAGCACCAGTCGGCCGCCGTCGCGGCGCAGGATGCCCTCCGCCGCCGCCCATCGCGTCTCGCCGACCCACCCGCCGAAGCGGCTGTGCCGCAGTCGGTCGCCCCACAGGCGGCCGACGAGGAAGCTCAGCGACCAGCCGGTGAGGCAGCCGGTGACCACGGCGACGAAGGTCGCCAGCCCGGTGGTGGGGGTGCCGACCGCCACGGCGGCGAGCACCGCCACGTCACCGGGCACCAGGACCCCGAACAGCGGCACCGCGTCGAAGAGCATGACCACCCCGAGCACCGCCATCAGCGCCACCACGGGAAGCTCTCCGACCTGGGCCAACTGGTCCATCATGTCTCGTACGCTAGGGCCTGTCCGCCACCGCGGACATCGGGTTTCCTCCCCTATCTCGCGACGGCGCCCCTGAGGGTGAACCCCGATCCCGCGCCGCGTCGGCGCCATCCGCCGCATCACCTGAGGCGCTTCGCCCGGCAAATCCGCTATTCACCGGTTACTGTCGGGAAGGTATTGGGCGATCACCGGCGAACAAGCCAGCGGTCGCCCGCATGGAACAGGGAGAGAGTACGCATGGCAACCGGCACCGTGAAGTGGTTCAACTCCGAAAAGGGCTTCGGCTTCATCGAGCAGGACGGCGGAGGGCCCGACGTCTTCGTGCACTACTCGGCCATCCAGTCCAGCGGATACCGCGAGCTGGGTGAGGGCCAGAAGGTCGAGTTCGACGTGACCCAGGGGCAGAAGGGCCCGCAGGCGGACAACGTCCGTCCGCTCTGACCCGCCCGGTCCCGCGGGGCTGATCGCACGGCGGTGAGTGGCGGCCGGTACCGGCCGCCACTCGTCGGGGCGTCCCCCCACGCCCCCAGCCGCCGACGCCCCTCACAGACCACCAGTTCCGCCCCCGTGGGCGGCAACGCGGCCGCGA
>NZ_JBAGKI010000117.1:0-7430 GCF_036689795.1 Micromonospora palythoicola
ATCGCCATCGCCACCCTGGGGGGCTACGGGGGTCGGGGCTGACCGGACGGCCGGGTCCGCCGGGCGCGACGGACCCGGCCGACCACCCGTGCCGGAGTCACCCGCGGCGCTCCACCCGCCGGTTGAACCGACGACGTCGTCGTGACACTCAGTTGGCCGACTCGGTGATCGTCAGGAGGCGTTCCCGGCTGAGCGTTCCGACCGGCCGTCCGTCCTCGGTGACCACGGCCCGGCCACCGGACGAGGTGAGCAGCACGGCCAGCGCGTCGTACGCCGACCCGCCCAGCGGCACCGACGGCAGGTCCGCGCCGCCGTCGACCGGCAGCGGATCGAGCACCTCGCGGGTCACCGGGGTGACGGCCAGCCGGCGGATGCCCCGATCGGCTCCGACGAACTCGCGGACGAACCCGGTGGCGGGTGCGCCGAGCAGTGTCGCCGGGGTGTCGTACTGCTCCAACCGACCGCCCTCGGAGAGCACCGCGATCCGGTCACCGAGCCGGACGGCCTCGTCCAGGTCGTGGGTGACCAGGACGATGGTCTTGCGTACCTCCGCCTGCAACCGCAGGAACTCCTCCTGCAGCCGGGTACGCACGATCGGGTCGACGGCGGAGAAGGGCTCGTCCATCAGCAGCACCACCGGGTCGGCGGCGAGCGCCCGGGCCACCCCGACCCGCTGCCGCTGGCCGCCGGAGAGTTCGTGCGGGTACCGCCGGCCGAACTGCGCCGGGTCGAGACCGACAAGCTCCAGCAGTTCCTCGACCCGACGCTTGACGGAGCCGGTGGCCCAGCCGAGCAGCCGGGGCACGGTGGCGACGTTGGCGGCCACCGTCTGGTGCGGGAAGAGTCCGACGTTCTGGATGACGTAGCCGATCTGGCGGCGCAGTTTGACCGGGTCGACCCGGGTGACGTCGGAGTCGTTGAGCAGGATCCGGCCGGCGGTCGGCTCGATCAGCCGGTTGATCATCCGCAGCACGGTCGACTTGCCGCAGCCGGACGGGCCGATGAGCACGACCAGTTCGCCCTCGTCGACGTGCAGGCTGAGCTCGCGGACCGCCTCGGTGCCGTCCGGGTAGCGCTTGCCGATGCCGTCGAGGGTGATCGACGCCGCGCGTCGGTCGTCGCCGGCCCCCGGGGTAACGTCCACGTATGTCCTTCCGCCTGAGCTACCGGGCTGATCCGGGTAACCCGTGGTTCTCCTGGCAGTACGTGCGGGACAACTCTGACACGGTGCTCGACGCCCTGCGTGAGCACACCACGCTGACCCTCCGGGCGGTGCTCATCGCCGCGCTGATCGCCGTCCCGCTGGCCGTGCTGGCGTACTGGTTCCGGCCACTCACCGGGCCGATTCTCGCACTGACCGGGGTGCTCTACACGGTCCCCTCCCTGGCCCTGTTCGCATTCGTGGCGCCCTATCTGGGCATCGGTGTCGCGACCGTGCTGAGCGTGGTGGTGCTGTACGCGCTGCTGGTGATCGTCCGTAACACCGTCGCCGGTCTCAACCAGGTGCCGGCCGAGGTCCGGGAGGCGGCCGAGGGCATGGGTTACGGCCGCTGGGGACGACTGCTGCGGATCGAGCTGCCGCTGGCCCTACCCGGCATCCTGACCGGCCTGCGGTTGGCCACCGTCTCCACGGTCGCCCTGGTCACCGTCGGTGTGGTGATCGGACGGGGCGGGCTCGGGCAGATCATCTTCGCCGGCTTCCAGAACAACCTCTACAAGGCTCAGATCATGACCGGGACGTTGCTCTGTGTCCTGCTGGCGCTGGTGCTCGACCTGCTGCTGGTGGGTGCCGGTCGGCTGCTCACCCCGTGGCTGCGCGGGAGGACCGGATGAGCGCCGCGACGAATCCGGTGTCCCAGGCGGTGGTCTGGCTCAACGATCCGCTGAACTGGACGAACCCGGGCGGCATCCTGGACCGGCTCGGCGAGCACGTCAGCATGTCGGCCGCCGCGGTGCTGCTGGGCTGCCTGGTGGCCTGGCCGCTGGGTCTCTGGCTGGGCCACACCGGCCGCGGCGGCGGGCTGGTGGTGCTGGTCTCGAACCTCACTCTGGCGGTGCCCACGCTCGCCCTGCTGACCATCCTCCCGTTGACCTTCCTCGGCTTCGGCCGGCCGGCGGTGGTGCTCGCACTCGCGGTCTTCGCCGTGCCGCCGCTGCTGGCCAACGCGTACACCGGGGTGCGGCAGGTCGATCCGCAGACCCGGGAGGCGGCCCGTGGCATGGGCATGACCGGGGTGCAGGTGCTGCGCCGGGTGGAACTGCCGCTCGCGGTGCCCTATCTCGCGGCCGGTTTCCGGACCGCCGCCGTCCAGGTGGTCGCCACGGCGGCGCTGGCGACCTTCGTCAACGGTGGTGGCCTGGGTGAGATCATCCGGTTCGGCTTCGGCCTGAGCATCGCGGTCGGTGGCGGTCAGATCCTGGCCGGCGGGCTGCTGGTGGCCGGGCTTGCGGTAGGCGTCGAACTGCTCTTCGCGCTCGTCGAACGGTTGGTCACGCCGCGCCCTCTGCGCCGCGCCCGGCGCGGTGCCGGGCGCCGCGCGGCGGATGCCGTGGCCGGCTCCTGACCAGGGGGACGATTCAGGCATCCGAGCAACCCGGCGGGGGGTGGTCGTGCGGTCCGGGTCACCGGTACGGCGTCCGTCGGGCGCGACGACCCCGATGGGTGACGTTCCGGTGACGAATGCCTCGTCGGCTTGTCGGTGGGGCCCGGCAGGATGTTGGGTGGACATCGCGGGCGGCCGGCGAGATCGCCCGTCGGACACGCGGCCGGCCCGTCCGGGCCGCGCCGGGACACGGAAGGCGGGCTCATGCGCGCAGGTAGAAGACTGTCCATCGCGGTCGCGGGGGCTGTCGCGGCGGCGACGGTCCTGGCGGGCTGCGGCGACGCCGGCTCCTCCGGCACGGAGGCGCCCCAGCAGGGTGCCTCGGGCGAGGGTTGCGCGCCGGTGGCCGGTGAGCAGTTGATCGCACTCGAGGACGACAAGTCGCTGCAGAACGCCGACAACATCATCCCGGCGGTCAACAGCGAGGTGGCGAACCCCCAGCTGATCGCCGCGCTCGACAAGGTCTCCGCGGTGCTCGACACGCCGAAACTGGTGCAGCTCAACAAGGCGGTCGACGTGGACCGTAAGAGCGCCCAGGCAGCGGCGCGGGAGTTCGCCGACGCCAACTCGCTGACCGACGGCGTGCAGCAGGGACCGGGCGGGCGGATCACGGTGGGGGCGGGCAACTTCACCGAGAGCGAGATCATCGCCGAGCTTTACAAGATCCAGCTGACCGCCGCCGGTTACCAGGTCTCCGTGCAGCAGATCGGCAACCGGGAGTTGTACGAGCCGGCGTTGGAGAAGGGCGAGATCCAGGTCGTCCCGGAGTACGCGGCCACCCTCGCCGAGTTCCTCAACGGCAAAGTGAACAGCGGCGGCCAGCCGGTCTCCTCGCCGGACGTCGACAAGACCGTCACCGCGCTGCGTGGCCTGGGTGAGCAGGTGGGTCTGACCTTCGGCGCGCCGGCGGCCGCGCAGACCCAGAACGCCTTCGCCGTGACGGAGGAGTTCGCCGACAAGTACGGCGTGCGGACCCTCTCCGAACTCGCCGAGAAGTGCTCGGGTACGGCGACGGTGCTGGGTGGTCCGCCGGAGTGCCAGGAGCGCCCGTTCTGCAAGCCCGGTCTGGAGCAGACCTACGGGCTGTCGGTCGGCTCGTTCTCCTCGCTCGACGGCGGTGGGCCGTTGACCAAGACCGCGTTGCGCAACGGCACGATCAGCGTCGGCCTGGTCTTCTCGACCGACGCGGCGTACGCGCAGAACTGAGTTCAAGCACGATGGCGCCCCGGCCGACTCGGCCGGGGCGCCATCGCGTCACCAGCCGCTGTGGATCCCCTCCGATACTCGCGTCGGACACCTGCCGTCGAGCCGTTCCCAGGTGACGCAACTCTCGGTAGGCTGCGGACCCATGCCCGCCCCGGTGCCCGCCGATCCGCGCAAGCTGCTCACCGTGCTCTTCTGGGGCGGTGTGGCCCTCGCTCCGGTCGCGGCGCTGATACTCCTGGTCGCTGACGGCAACGGGCCGCTGCGGTTCGCCGCGGTGCTGGCGATCCTGGCCGTGGTGCTGATCGGCCTCTCGATCGCACTGCGTACCGACGGCGGTGGGTCGCATGCCGAGGAACTCCGCGAGGAGGTCGACGAGCTGCGGCGGGAGCTGCGTGGTGAGATCGTGGCCGCCGCCCAGCGAGGCAACCAGGCGCTCGATGAGATCCAACGGGTTCAGCAGGCGCTGGCCGGAATGCGTCAACGGGTCGACTCGGGTGGGGTCGCCGCGGTCGCGAACGACGAACCGTCCGGTCCGGGCCGGGCCCGGGTGCCGGCACCGGAGGCACCGTCGCGGCAGACCGAACGGCCCGTCACGCCGGCCGCGGTCTACGGCACGGCCCAGCCCGCCCCCGGCCGGACCGGCGGGTACGGCGGAACGCGTTCCGGGCCCGGCAACGACCGTCCGGCCAGCGGCTCAGCCGGTGTCTACGGCTCCCCGGTCCGCCCCGAGCACGACGATCGCCCGGGTGAGTCGGGAGGGCGGCCACTGGGAGTGGTCCGGCACACCGAGACGGTGCACGTGACCACCCGGCACACGATCGTCGGTGAGTCCGGTGGCCGGTACGGCGGTTACCCGGCGGCGTGGTCGGAGTCGCCGGGCGAGCGTCGGCGTGGGCACGGCGTCGACGAGGACGACCACTCGTGGTCCGACGGCGATGATCGTGCCCGCCGGGACGACAGCCGTCGCTGGTCCGGTGTGGAGCGCTCCGACGAACGTCCCTGGTCCGGGTCGACCCAGGAGGAGGCGCGCGCATGGTCCGGCCGTGACGAGGAACGTTCCTGGTCGGGGCGTTCGCATGAGGACCGCCCGTGGTCGCCAGCGCGCGAGGAGAGCCGTTGGTCGACCGGGGACGGCGACTGGTCCGCCGCCCGCGACGGCGGCTCGGGTCATCCGGACGGGCCCGCCGCTGACCGTGACGATCGCGACTGGGGCGCGCGGGACGACCGGGGCTGGGACGGGGGTGGCCAGCAGTGGGAGACTCCCGCCGACCCGGCACCGGCGGCTCGGGGACACCGGGCGGACGACACCGGGGCGTACTGGGCCCAGCTGCGGGCCGGAGACCGGTGGGCGGCGGTACGTGACGACGATCGGGGCCGCGAGGTGCGCGTCGGCGAACGCCGGGCCGAACTGCACGCCGACCCGGTCGGCACCGAGTACCGGGTGGCGGACCGCTGGGCGAGCGTACGTCGCGACGAGCCACGCCGTGCCGCGGGCGACGACGCGTGGCGCGACGGCTGGGGCGAGCCGGAGAGCCGTCCGGCGCTACCCCCCGGTGGGGTGCCGGTGCCGCACGAGTGGCGCCCGCCCCGTGAGCACGGCTATCAGCCCGAACCTGCGCGGGGCCACCAGCCGGAGTCGGCGTACGGCTACCAGTCCGAGTATCCGCGCGGCGAACGTCCCGGCGGGGAGCCGTACGGCCGCCGGCACCGCGTGGAGGAGCCCGGGTACGGTCCGGCGGGGCGCGACGCCGGCGCTGGCCGCTGGCGCTGATCCGGCGACCGTACGCCCGCCACGGGCCGCGCCGGATCGCGCCGTCACTTGTCGATGTCGCCCACCACGAAGAACATCGAGCCGAGGATGGCGATCAGGTCCGGCACCAGGCAGCCGGGCAGCAGGGTCGCCAGGGCCTGCACGTTCGCGTACGAGGCGGTGCGCAACTTGAGTCGCCACGGCGTCTTCTCGCCCCGCGAGACCAGGTAGTACCCGTTGATGCCGAGCGGGTTCTCCGTCCAGGCGTACGTGTGTCCCTCCGGCGCCTTGAGCACCTTCGGCAGCCTGGTGTTGATCGGTCCGGTGAGCCGGTCGACCCGGCCCAGGCACTGTTCCGCCAGGTCGAGCGAGGCGTACACCTGGTCGAGCAGCACCTCGAAACGGGCGTGACAGTCGCCGGCCGTCTTCGTCACCACGGGCACGTCGAGCTGGTCGTAGGCCAGGTACGGCTCGTCCCGGCGCAGGTCCAGGTCGAGCCCGGAGGCCCGGGCGACCGGACCGGACGCCCCGAACGCGGCCGCCTCGGCCGCCGACAGCACCCCCACGCCAACGGTACGGGCCAGGAAGATCTCGTTCCGGCGGATCAGGTTGTCCAGGTCCGGCATCCGGCGGCGTACCTCACCGATGGCCGCCCGGGCCCGACCGGTCCAGCCCGCCGGTACCTCTTCCTTCAGGCCGCCGACCCGGTTGAACATGTAGTGGATCCGCCCGCCGGAGACCTCCTCCAGCACCGCCTGGAGCGTCTCCCGTTCCCGGAAGGCGTAGAACATCGGGGTGATCGCGCCGATCTCCAGCGGATACGAACCGAGGAACATCAGGTGGTTGAGCACCCGGTTCAACTCGGCGAGCGCCATCCGCAGCCAGGTGGCCCGCTCGGGCACCTCCATGCCCATCAGCCGTTCCACCGCGAGCACCACGCCCAGCTCGTTGGCGAACGCCGAGAGCCAGTCGTGCCGGTTGGCCAGCACGATGATCTGCCGGTAGTCGCGCACCTCGAACAGCTTCTCGGCACCCCGGTGCATGTAGCCGACGACCGGTTCGGCGGCGAGCACCCGCTCGCCGTCGAGCACGAGCTTGAGCCGCAGCACGCCGTGCGTGGAGGGGTGCTGCGGCCCGATGTTCAGCACCATGTCCGCGCCGAGCTGCTCGCCGCCGGTGCCCGCCACCAGCCCGGCGCCGGTGCCGACGGTCAGCTCGCGCAGCTCGCCCGTGGTCATGCCCGCCATCGTGCCATGAACCGCCGGGCCCGGCGGTGGTCGCCCGTCAGCCGTGCAGACCGTCAGGACCGTCGGTAAGGGCCGCGAGGGGCGGCAGCCGGTCGGCCGGCAGGTCGACCGGCTGCCACAGCCACCAGTGACCGCCGAGGCCGGCCGGGTCGGTCAGCTCGGCCGCCGCCGACGCGGTGGCCAGTGCCCGCAGGTAGCCGGCCGGATCGCTGGCGGCCAGGCTCAGCGGCGGTCGTCCGCCGTCGGCCCCGAGCGCGCGCAACGCCTCCCGCTGCGAGGTCAGGACGTACGCACACCGGGCGACCCGCTCACCGGCGGCGGCGACCGAGTCGACGGCGACGTGCGCGGTGACGTCGCAGGAGCCGTCCGGCACCGGCGGCACCTGCCGCCCAGCCCGGTACCCGGTGAGCGTCCCGTCGATCGGCCGCTCCGCACGCAGGTGTCCGTAGTCCACCGCCAACGCCAGTCCCCGGTCGACCCGCCCCACGGCGTCAGCCCACGCCTCGTCCCTCGTCCGCCCGATCTCCGCCCGATGCACAGCCGAGTTGTGGTCCGTGGGGGTGCGGTCCGTGGGGGTGCGGTCCGTGGGGGTGTGGTCCGTGGGGGTGTGGTCCGTGGGGGTTT
>NZ_JBAGKI010000118.1:0-7088 GCF_036689795.1 Micromonospora palythoicola
CGCCGGGGCCCTCCCCCCCCCGCCGCCCCCCCCCCCCCCCCCCCGGCCGGCCCCCCCCCCCCCCCGCGGGGGTGGGGGGCCCCCCCCCCCCGCCCCCCCCCCCCCCGCCCCGCCGCCGCAGCGCGACGACCACCGCCAGGTCGACCAGTGCCACCCCGACGAAGACCACCGCCCACCCGGCCGGTTCCGGACGGACCTCGGCGGCCAGCAGCGGCAACAACGGCTGAACGACCAGCAGCGCGGCGAACCACGGTACGGCCAGACGGCTGATCCGGGCGTAACCGACCGTCACCGCCGCGCTGATCGCCACCACCAGGGCGGCGTACCGGCTGCCCGGCCAGGCGGTCACCCCGAACAGGTCGACCGACCAGGCGGCGTACCCGTCGAGCAGTACCAGCAGCAGCCCGACGGCGGCGAAGGTCTCCGCGGTGCCGCGCAGTCCCCGCCGACGTGCGATCAGCGGCACCGCCAGCAGCAGCGCGGTGAACGCCAGCAGGATGGCTGCCCGACCAGCCACCCCGACCGACGCCCAGGCGACCGCGGTGAAGACCGTCGCCGCCGTGCCGAGCAGCAGTCCACCCAGGACGAAGAGCAGGCCCTGCACGGTCCGCGTCGACGTCTCCGCGCCGCCCGGGCGTACCGGGACGGACGCGGACCGGCCACCGGCCGGCGCCGGAGCGGTCGCCGGGTGCCCGCCGACGGCCGGTACGGCGCGGTGGTTCGGCGGCGTGCCGGGCACCGGGAACTCGGCCCGGACCGCGGCGGCCAGTCCGTCCCGCCGCCGCCGCACCGCGTCCAGCCGCCCGGCCAACCCCTCGTACGCCTGACGGGCCCGCTGCACCTCACCGCCCAGCGCGACGATCTCCCGGTCGAGCCGGATCACCTCGGCGGCGGCCTGGTGCGGCGGTCGGCCGCAGCCGGTGCAGCCGGAGGTCAGATTCGCCGGGCTTCCGCAGGCCGGGCAGGGGTAGGCGTTGTCCACGCCGTCATCCTCGACGGCCGGACGCCGCCGGCACCAGAGTGCGCGTACTCAGGAACGGGTGTGCTCGAAGACCCAGGCGGCGTACCCGGGATGGCCGCACTCGACCCGGGTGACCAGGATCTCCGGCACCTCGTACGGATGGCTGGCCCGCAACTGCTCGACCAACGCGTCGACCCGGTCGGGCGCGGTCTTGAACTGCACCGACCATTCGGTGCTGGTCTCCACGCCCGACCGCCACCAGTATGTGCTGTCCACCTGGCCACCCACCTGCGCGCAGGCCGCCAACCGCCCGGCCACCGCGGCGGCGGCCAGCAGATCGGCGACCGACCGCGCGTCGACCACCGTCGTCACCACGCTGATCTGCTCCACCCGCGCACCCTACGTCGCGTCGTCGCGGTTGGTCGCGATCCACTCGTCTATCCGACTCCACCATTCGTAGAGCCAGTCGATGCGTTCCTGCCGGCCGGTCGGCACCTCCTCCGGCGGCACCGACCAGAACCGCATCACCAGCCGCTTGTCCATCGGCAGTTCCCGCCACACGTCGGTGACGGTGAGCATCCGGTCCAGGCCGGTGTGCGCCACGAAGATCACCCCGGCGTCGGGTGCGGCGTCCAGCGCCGCCAGCAGTCCACCCGGCTGTGGAGCGAGTACGTGCCGCATCGCCTCCGCCTTCAGCGCCATCCGCTCGTGTCCCCGGTCGCGCAGCCGGGCGATGGCCCGCAACCGGCGCTTCGGGGTGAAGTTGCTGCCCTCGGGAAAGATCACGAAGGCGTCGTCCTCGTCCAACCCGGTGGCCAGATGCCCGACCTGCTCGGTCAGCGAGCCCCGGCCGTCGTGCCCCGGCGCGATGAACCGGCTCGGCAGCCGGTTGAGCAGCACGTCGATCGCCGGATCCCACTGAAGCGTGTCCTTGAGCACGATCCGTGGCTCCCGCCGGAACCAGTTCACCAACGCGTGGATCAGGATGAACGAGTCACCTGGACCGGCGTGCCGGCACAGCACCAGTTCCGGCCGGCCCGGCAGGGCGGTGTCCGGGTCGGTACCGACCACGTCGATGCGCAGCCGCAGCATCCACCGGGCCTGCCAGAAGAACACCCGCAGGAACCAGCCGGCCAGCACGTAGTGGGCCCGCTGGAAGGCCGGTGCGCGTACCCGCCAGCCGAATCCGGAGCCGACCCAGAGCCCGAAGAGGCTCAGCAGCGCCGTCGCGTCCCAGACCAGGTAGAAGCAGCCGAGCCAGAGCAACCGCAGGGGACGCAAATGCCCGGGGACGAACGGGGACACGGCGAGGGCGAGCAGGGCCCACAGCGGCACCGTGGTGACCAGCAGGATCGCCAGCAGCACCACGCCCGGTGCCAGCAGCAGACGGCGCAGCCAACGCGGCGGTAACGGCATCAGCGTTCCAGGTTGGCCAGGTAGTGCCGGGAGGCCGAGTAGGCCCGGCTGATCCGTCGGCCCACCGCCGCCATGTCCCGGTACGCCCACGGAGTGTCGTCGCGTGGCTCCAGCCCGCCGGTCGGCAGCACGTGCACCTCAACCCCGTCGGGCAGGGCGGCCATCTCGCGGGCGAACCGGTGCCGGCGGGCGATCTCGAACGCGACCTGGGCGATCTCCCAGGGTCGCCGGGGCGGTGCCAGCGCCCGCTCGATCCGGCCCACCTGGAGTACGAAGATCCGGCCGGCGCCGGCCGCGACCGCCTCGCCGATCGGGATGGAGTTGACGATCCCACCGTCCACGTAGTGCTGATCACCGATGCGGGCCGGCGGCAGCAGGCCCGGCACCGAGGCGGAGGCGAGGACCGCCGGCACCACCGGCCCGCTGACGAACCAGTGCTCGGCGGCCCGCTCGATGTTCGCCGCGCAGCAACGGAACGGAATCTTCAGGTCGGCGAAGGTGGTCTGGGCACCGAGTTCGTTCTCCAACAGCTTGCGCAGCGGCCGGGGCGAGTGCAGGTGAGTACGGGCGGCGAAGCGTCGCAGTTGCCGGGCGACCGAGTCGCCGTACACCTCGCTGGCCTCGGGGGAGGCCCAGAGCCGTACCAACCGGTCGGTCACCGCCTCGGACGGGTCGGCCGCCACCAGGGCGCCGTTGACCGCGCCGATGGAGGTGCCGAGCACCAGGTCGGGCCGGATTCCGGCCCGGAACAGGGCGCGCAACATGCCCACCTCGACCGCGCCCAGGACGCCCCCGCCGCCGAGCACGAAAGCCACCGGTCCCCGCGCCATGCCGTTCATCCTGGCACGGCCGGGCACCGACGGTCCCCTCCCGTACCTCCCCCGCGCCCGTGGCACCCCACCGCGACGCGGCGCTCACCGACCGGTCGCAACCGTCGTTGTGCATCGAGGCCCGTTGACAGGTGAGCAACATTCGCGCAACCTGATACCGCTCCCACCTATGAGGCAGGTGCGATCCGTGAAGCCAGCGCTGCAGCCCGGCCGGTTGCTGGCCACCAGATACCGGCTGATCGACCAGATCGGCTCCGGCGGCATGTCGGTGATCTGGCGGGCCCACGACGAGGTACTCGACCGGGTGGTCGCACTGAAGGTGCTCGCCCCGTCACTGGCCGCCGACGCCAGGTTCCGCGACATGGTCCGCGAGGAGGCCCGCGCCGCCGCACAGCTGGTCCACCCGAACGTCACCTCGGTGCACGACTACGGCGAGACGGTGTCGCCGGACGGCGCCATCACCTCGTTCGTGGTGATGGAACTGCTCGCCGGTGAGGAGCTGGAGTTCCGGCTCACCGAGGGGCCGCTGCCGTGGCCACAGGCGGTGGAGATCGGCGCCCAGGTCGCCGACGCGTTGGCCGCCGCGCACCGGCTCGGCATCGTGCACCGGGACATCACCACGGCCAACGTGATGATGACCCAGGTCGGCGCGAAGGTGCTCGACTTCGGCATCGCCACCCGGATCGGCGCCCCCGACGACGACGAGGACGGTGCCACCTTCGGCACCCCCGCGTACGTGGCGCCGGAGCGGCTCGACGGCGCGCCGGCCCAACCGGCGACCGACGTCTACTCGCTCGGGGTGCTGTTGCACGAGACCCTGACCGGCCGGGTGCCGTACCCGGCGGACACCTGGGACGAACTCACCGTGGCGCTCGCCGAGCGCCCGCCGCCGTCGCTGGCCGGGGTGCCGGGGTTGCCGGCCACGGTGGCCGAGATCTGTCTGCGCTGCCTGTCGCGGGATCCTGCCGACCGTCCCACCGCGCGGCAGGTGGCCACCGTGCTGCGTGACCAGATGCTGCCCGCCGATCCGCAGGCCAGCACGATGCTCGCGCCCACCGTCACGCTGCCCACGACGGGCCGCCCCGACGTCGCCGCCCCGGCTCCCGCCTGGGTCCTACCGACCGTCGGCCCCACCGCTCTGCAGCCTGCTCTCGCCGGGGCCTTCTCCGGCGCGCCGGCAGGCATCTCGGTCGCTCCGGGTGGCACGGTCGACGGCGCCGCCGGGCCGCCGGACGGGCGCGACACACAGACCGCCACCGGGCTGGTCGACGGCGGGTCCGTACCGGTCTCCGGGGTGGATCCGGGTCGGGGGCGGCGGCTACCGCGCCCGGCACCGGTGACCGGCGACGACCCGCAGCGTGGGCGGCGACCGTGGCGCCCGCTGCTCGTCACGGCGGCCGTGGTCGCACTGGTCGCCACGGCGCTGACGGTGCCGGCACTGCTGCCGGACGACGACGCCGGACCGCCCGCCGTGCTGCCCACGACCGGTCCGACGGCGACGGCCGAGCCGGCCCCACCGGACGACACCGTCAGCGTGCCGCCGAGCCCCGCACCGTCGAGCACCTCGGCCACGCCAGCGGCGACGACCGGCGCGCCGAACCCGCCCCCGGGTGGCGACAGCCTCGTCGAGGCCGCGAACCGTCTGGACGAGGTGATCGGTGCCGGTCTCGCCGACGGTGGCATCCGTGACGATGTCGGCCTCGACCTGCGCAACGAACTGCGCAACCTGACCCGGGAGGTGACCGGCGGTCAGGGTGAGTTGGGGCCCGGCGTCGCCCGGCTCCGGGAGAAGGTCTCCATCCGACTGCGCGAGAAGGGTCTGAGCCCGGCGTACGCGCAGCAGTTGGACGCGGCGATCACCGCGCTCGGTGCCGCGCAGGTCTGAGCGGCACGACCGGTCAGGCCGGGGTGACCCGGGCCGGCTCGCGGACCGCGGCCCGGGGGGTCGCGGCCGCGAGGAAGCGGCGGTACACCTCCTCGTAGCCGGCGGCCATCCGCTCGGTGGAGAAGGTCCGGGCCACGTGCGCCACGCAGTCCTCCGGGGCGAGGTCGACGGACCGCCGCAGGGCCGCCGGCAGTTCGTCCGGCCGCTGGCAGATCAACCCGCTCACCCCGGGGCGGACCAGTTCCGGCACCGCGCCCCGGTTCAGCGCCACCACCGGCGTCCCGGTCGCCATCGCCTCCAGCATCACGATGCCGAACGGCTCCTCCCACTGGATCGGCATGACCAGGCAACGCGCCTCGACCAGCAGCCGCAGCACGGCCTTCCGGTCGGCGTCGAGCACCACCGTGACGTCCGGCCCGAGCATCGGCCGGATCACCTCGTCGTAGTAGCGCCGCTCGGCGGGCTCGTTGCACTTGCCGGCCAGCACCAGCGGCAGACCCGCCGCGCGGCAGGCCCGGATGGCCAGTTCCGGCCCCTTGTCCGGGCTGAACCGGGCGAGCCACAACACCGGTCCTTGGCTGGGGGCCTCCTTGCGCGGGAAGCCGTCCAGGCTCATCGCGTTGTGCACGGTGCCGACCCAGGGCAGCTGCGGATTCAACCCCCGTTGGGTGTGTGAGATCGCCACCAGGCCCACCCCCCGGTCGGTGTCGCTGAGCACGGTGCCGTACTCGCCCACCGGGTTTCCGTGCACCGTGGCCACGGTGGGTACCTGCCGTCGCCCGGCCACCAGCGGACCGATCGTGCTGTGGTCGTGCACGATGTCGAAATCGGCCGCACTGAGCAGATGGTTGACCCGGGCCAGGTGGGCCAGTTCGGGCAGCGCCGCACCGAGGCGGTCGAACTGCAACTCGTCGAGGGTGGCGAGGAAGTCGGCGGCGGTGCCGTGCGCCGCGCCGGCACCCATCAGCGTCACCGCGTGCCCCCGGGCGATCAGGGCGTCGACCAGACCGGCCACCACGTGTTCCAGTCCGCCGTAGCCCGGCGGCGGCACCGACAGCCAGGGCGGCACGACCATGGCGATCCGCAGCCGCTGCTCGCGCGCGAGGTTGTCGGCCACGTGCCCTCCCCGTTGCTGTGCGGGGGCGTCGGCCCCGATCGGCTTCCCTGCTGGGATCGAGCGTCTTCCCGGTCCCGGCATGGACAAACCGGGGGCCGGATCGCCAGATCAGCCACCCACCAGCAGGTGATCACGTACCATGCACACGCCCTCAGCCGACCATGCGATCCGTTCCGCCTGATCCCGCTCCCACCAGGACCGCACCACCCCGCTCAGGGTCACCGTGTCGCCGCGTACCTGGACGACCACCCGTTCCGTGCCGATTCCCCGCATCAGGGCCCGTTGGACGTCAGTGCGGATCCGGTCGACGTCGGCCGGCGCGGCGGACCGCACCTCGACCAGGTTGGTGACGCCGCGTACGCCCCGCAGCCGGCGCAACTCCCGCTCGGCGGTACGCCGCTGCCAACCGAACTCCACGGTGCCGCGTAGCATCAGCCACCCGTCGGCGACGGTGAGGTCCAGCCGCTCGGCCGGCACGAAACTGTGCCACTCCAGCGCCCGGCTGGCCGCGATCGCCAGGTCGCAGTCGGTGATGTCGACCGGACCGGTGGGTCGTACCTCGATGTCGTCGGCGACCGCCCGCACCCCGCGTACCCGTTGGGCCCCGCGCACCGCCGCCCACCTGCGGGCGGCGCTGTCCACGCCGCCGGCCAGCGACACCACTCCGTCGTGCACGCTCACCCCGATGTCGGTGGAGCGCACCTGCGCGTCCCACGCGAGTTCGGCGAGCACGTCGCGCTGGATCTGGTCGTCGCTGCGGGTGGCCGTCGCCGTGGTCATGACACCCTCCGGTTCCGCTTCGGCAGTCTCCGCCGCCGATGTTGCCGGCCGGCGGGGTGAGCCCGGTTCACCCGGGGTGGGTGTACCGGGCCCGGGACG
>NZ_JBAGKI010000119.1:0-7031 GCF_036689795.1 Micromonospora palythoicola
CCACGGCGCCACCAACCCGCCGGGGGGGTCCGGCGGGGCCTGACCCCCGCCACCTTCGGGGTGGTCTGTGACGTCTCGGGTGGGGCCCGTCCTCCGGAACGCGGCGCGGGACCCGACCCTGGGCGTACCGAGCCACTGCGCCCGGGGCACGGCCTCGTACCCGTCTCACGAGGCCGTGCCCGATCCGTACGCCGGACCGCGTCGCGCGGGTCGGTGCCGAGAACAACAACGACGACGTCCCTGGGCCGCCGGAGCGGACCAGGGACGTCGGCCAGAGGTCAGATCGAGGCGAGCAGCCCGGCGCCGACCAGCGACTGCCACAGCTCGTCGGGCACCACCGCCGCCGAACGTCGCACGGTCTGCGCCATCTGCGAACCGTCGCGGACACCGACCACCGTCGACACCACGGCCGGATGCCGTCGGACGAAGGCCAGCGCCGCCTCCGGCAGGGTGACACCGTGCGCGTCGCAGACCTCGGCGATCCGACGCGCCCGCTCGATCAGCTCCGCCGGCGCCTGCTGGTAGTTGTAGAACGCGTCGGCAGGTGGGTGGTCCCGCGACAGCAGGCCCGAGTTGTAGACGCCGGCGATCACCACGCCCACGCCCCGGCTCTCCGCGAGCGGTAACAGGTCGTCGGCCGCGCCCTGTTCGAGCAGGGTGTACCGGCCGGCGCACATCATCACGTCCACGTCGCTCTCCCGGACGAACCGGGCGAGCATCGCCGACTGGTTCATGCCGGCCCCGATGGCACCCACCACGCCCTGGTCGCGCAGCTCGACCAGGGCGGGTACGGCCTCGTTGGCGGCCTGCTCCCAGTGGTCGTCAGGATCGTGCAGGTACGCGATGTCGATCCGATCCAGGCCGGTGCGCTCCAGGCTGGCCTCGATGCACCGGCGTACCCCGTCGCGGCTGAAGTCCCACACCCGGCGATGGCTCGCGGGCACGTCGAACCCCTCGGCGTCGCGCTGGTGCGCGTTCTGCGGCGACGGCTCCAGCAGCCGGCCCACCTTCGTCGACACCACGTACTCGTCGCGTGGTCGGTGCCGCAACACACTGCCCAGGCGACGCTCGGACAGCCCGAGGCCGTAGTGCGGCGCGGTGTCGAAATACCGCACACCCGCCGCCCAGGCGGTGTCGACCGCGGCGGCGAACTCCTCGTCGGTGGTCGCCCGGTACAGGTTGCCGCCCTGGGCCGCGCCGAAGCCCAGCTCGGTGAGGCCGATCGCCGGCCGGCGCGGCAGTGCATGTTTCCTCATCACGCTGCCAATCGGTAGCAGCGCCGGGCGGTGCCCGCCCAGAACGCCGCGCGGTCGGTCGGGTCGAGGTCGCCCAGCAGCTCCGTGACCGCCGCCACCCAGCGGGCGTACGAGGTGGCGAGCAGGGACACCGGCCAGTCCGAGCCGAACATCAGTCGCCGCGGCCCGAACACGTCGAGTGCGTGGTCGACGGCGGGTCGGAGATCGGCCACCGTCCAGGGTGACCGGGGCACCTCGGTCGTCAGGCCGGACACCTTGGCCGTGGTGTTGGACGCTTCGGCGAGAGCCCGTAGGTCTCGCCGCCACTGGTCGAACTCCGGAGTGCCCAGCGCGGGTTTGCCGAGGTGGTCCAGGACGAAGCGCACGTCGGGCAGGTCGTGCGCCAACCGGGCGGCCATGGGCAACTGGTGTTGCCGGACCAGCAGGTCGAAGACCAGGCCGGCGGCGCCGACCGCGGCGACGCCCCGGCGGACGTCCGGTCGATCCAGGTAGGCCGGGTCGGGCTCGCTCTGCACGAGGTGACGGATGCCGACCAGGTGCTGCCCGCCGGGGGCCGCGCACAGCCGGTCGAGCTGATCGGCGACGTCGGCGGCCGTCAGGTCGACCCAGCCGACGACACCGCCGACCAGGACGTCGTCGGCGGCGACGCGGAGCAGGTCCACGGTCTCCCGCACCGAGGCGATGGACTGCACGACGACGGTGGCGGTGACGCCCGCCGCCCGGGCCAGCGGGGCCAGGTCGGTCGGTTCGAAGTCGGCGTCGATGGCCGCCATGGTCACCGGGTCGATCCACGGCTGAGGATGCCGGGCCCGGACCCACAGATGGTGGTGAGCGTCGACGATGCCGGTCGACCCGGCTGCCGCGTAGGTCATCGGCCCAACCATCCCCCGTCGACCGGCAGCACGATCCCGTTGACGTAGTCGGAGGCCGCCGACGCCAGAAACACGGTGGCTCCGCCGAGGTCATCGGCGGCACCCCACCTGCCGGCCGGAATCCGGGCGAGGATCGCCCGGTCGCGCTCGGGATCCTCACGCAGGGCCCGGGTGTTGTCGGTGGCGATGTAACCGGGGGCGATGGCGTTCACGTTCACCCCGTGCGCCGCCCACTCGTTCGCCAGCGCCTTGGTCAGACCGGCCACGCCCGACTTCGACGCGGCGTACCCGGGCACCGTGATGCCGCCCTGGAAGCTGAGCAGCGACGCGGTGAAGATGATTTTGCCGTGGCCGCGCTGCACCATCGTCCGGCCGATCTCCCGACTCAGCACGAACTGGCTGCTCAGGTTGACCTCGATCACCTGGTCCCAGAGTTCGTCGGGGTGGTCGACGGCTGGGGCGCGGGCGATCGTGCCACCGTTGTTGACCAGGATGTCGATCGGTCCGAGCGCGATCAGCTCACCGGCCAGCCGGCGGACCGCCGCCCGATCGGCGAGATCGGCGCGCAGCGGGGTGAACCGTCTACCGGTGGCCCGCACCCGGCGCGCCACCTCGCTCTCCTCCGGTTCCAGGTGTGCGGAGACACCGACGACGTCGGCACCAGCCCGGGCCAGCGCCTCGGCCATGGCCAGGCCGATGCCCCGCCGGGCCCCGGTGACCACAGCGGTCCGTCCGGACAGGTCGAACGGGTTCGTCACCGGTCATCCTCCCGCCAGTCGAGCAGCACCTTCATCACACCGCCGCCCTCCAGCGCGGTGAACGCCTCGGTCGCCGCCTCGGGCGGCTCGACGCGGGAGATCAGTTGCCGCGCCGGTATCGCACCGGAGGCGACCAGCCGGATCGCCTCCACCATGTCGTCCCGTTGGTAGAGGCGGGCGCCGAGCAGTTCCAACTCGCGCCAGAAGAACCGGTGCAGGTTCACCTCTCGCGGCCGGGGATGGATCGCCACCATCACCAGTCGTCCCCTGGCGGCCAGCACCTCGACCGCCGTGCCGACACCCGCCGCCGCCCCGGACACCTCGAAGGCGACGTCGGCGCCCGCGCCGTCGGTCCGGTCGGCGACCAACGCCGCCACGTCGACCGCGGCCGGGTCGACCGCCTCGATGCCGATGTCGCCCGCCACGGCGCGCCGCGTCGGGTCCGGCTCGACGAGCAGGACCCGCGCACCGCGGCCTTGGGCGACGGTGCCGATGAGCACCCCGATCGGCCCGCCGCCGACGACGACCACGTGGTCGCCGGAGGCCACCTCGCCACGTCGTACGTCGTGCACGGCGACGGCCACCGGTTCGACGAGTGCGCCCTGGTCGAGCGGCAGTTCCTCGGGCAGCGGCAGGACGAGTTCCGCCGGCACGTTCCACCCGGACTGCATGGCGCCGGGCGAGTCGATGCCGAGGAAGTCCATGGCGTGGCAGATGTGCGAGTTGCCGCGTCGGCAGGCGGCACACCGCCCGCACCATCTGGTGGGCAGCACCGTCACCGGCTGGCCGACGGACCAACCGGTGACGCCCTCGCCCAGCGCCGCGACCCGCCCGGACATCTCGTGCCCGATGACGGCGGCGGCACCGACCCGGGAGTCCATGTCCCCGTGGTAGATGTGCAGGTCGGTGCCGCAGATCCCGGTGTAGGCCACCGAGATGCCCAGCTCGCCGGGCCCGGGCGCCGCGGGCTCACGTTCCTCGACTCCGAGGCGCCGTGCTCCCCGGTAGATCACTGCCTTCATCGATCCTCCGTCTCAACGGCCGCACGTCGCTCGTGCCGCCGGCCACCACCGTGGGGTCCGGGTCAGTGACTTCCGGTCGGCGACACCTGGTTGCTGTTGTGTGCCGGGGTGGCAGCCCGGGCCAGCGGGAAGCCGCCGGCGGTCGGCAGGACACCGTCCGTCGCCGCCAGCAGCCGTCGCCCGGCCTGCTCCGGCCGGACGTTCGGGCCGTCGACCGCCGGTGCCTGCGGGTGCCGGTCCATGGCCCGGATCCGTTGTTCGTCGACCCGCAGGCCGAGCCCCGGCGAGTCGCCCAGGATGAAGGCTCCGTCCTCGACGTGCACGTCGACGGAGACGCCGACCGGCGGCCAGAGGTCCTGCAACTCGCTGGTCAGGTGGTTCGGCACCGAGGTGGCCGCGTGCAGCAGCCCGAGCGGGCTGTTGCCGATCGGGCTGACCGGCAGGTCGTAGGCGTGCGCCAGGGCGGACACCCGCAGGAAGTGGGTGACACCACCGATCGCGGACGTCTGGACGACGTCGACCGCGCCGGCGGCGATCAGCGGGCGGTACTGCTCGAGTCCGGTGAGGTTCTCTCCGGTGGCGACGGAGGCCCGCACCCCCCGGCCGACGGCGGCGAGCCCGTCGGCGTCCCAGCGCCGGACCGGCTCCTCGATCCAGATGAGGTCGAGGGTGCGTTCGAGTTCGCAGACGTGCCGGACGGCCTGCTTGCGGGTCCACGCCTCGTTGACGTCGAGCATCAGCCCCGGCCGTAGTCCGTGACCGGCCTCGGTCAGGATCTCCTTGACCAGGTGGAGCCGGTGCCGGTCGTGCTCGATGTCGAGTCCGCCCTTGAGCTTGGCGGCCCGCAGCCCGTGCTCGGCGTAACGAAGGTACGCCGAGACGAGTTCCTCGTCGCTGAGGGCGATGTCGAGCCCGGACGCGTACGCCGGGACCCGGCGGTCTCGGCCGCCCAGCAATCGCCACAGCGGCTGGCCGGCCGCCTGCGCCTTGATGTCCCACAACGCGGTGTCGAGTGCCCCGATGGTGCCGAAAACCGGGCCGGCGTGACCGGCCTTGAAGGTGTGTCGCAACATCCGGTCGTAGAGCGTCGTCACCGCACGGGGATCCTCACCGTCGATGGCCGCGAAGATCCGCTCGATCTCGACGTGCGGGCCGATGCCGACGCCCGACAACCCCTCGTCGGTCTCCACGACGACGATCGGCACCGGGACCCTCCCGTCGGCGAACACGCCGTTGGCGTCGCCGACCGGGCGCCCCCATTCGTGGACCGTGGTAAGCGTCCGATATCCGGTGATGCGCATGTCAGCCCTTCGTGGAGCCGGCGGCGACGCCGTCGGCGATCTGGCGCTGGAGGAAGAGGTAGACCACCAGGACCGGTATCGCGGCGATCAGTACCCCCGAGGCGAAGGTGGGAATGTCGTCGGAGTACTGGCCACGCAGCGAGGTCACGCCGACCATGAGCGTCCGGTGATCCGCCGACGGCATCATCACCAGCGACATCAGGACGTCGTTCCAGCAGAACAGCGCATTGAGGATGCCGACCGACAGCAGCGCCGGGGTGCCCAGCGGCAGCATGATCCGGCGGTACACGCCGTACACGCTGTTGCCGTCGATCCGGGCCGCGTCGATGACCTCCCGCGGGATGGTCTTGTAGTAACTCGTCATCAGGAAGACGGTGAAGGGCAGGAACTGGGCCACGAAGACCAGGACCAGTCCGGGGTACGTGTCGATGAGGGCGGTGTCGGCCATGATCCGGGCAAGCGGCACCATGATCACCTGGAACGGCACGAACAGGCCCGCGAGGCAGCCCAGGAACAGCGCCGAGGAGCCACGGAACCGAAGCTGGCTCAGGGCGAAGCCGGCCATGGACCCGAGCAGCAGCAGCAGGACGACCGACGACGTCACCACGATCAGGGAGTTGAGGAAGTACCGGTCCATGCCGACGCTGTTCCACGCCGCGCTGATGTTGTCCCAACGCAGGGTGTCGGTCACGGAGAACCGGTCGAGGATGTAGTCGCGCCGGGTCTTCATCGCCACGTTGACGGTGAACAGCAGTGGGTAGATCGTCGCCAGCGCGAGCAGCGACATCGGGATGGCCAGCAGCCACCGGCTCAGTCGTACCCGGGACATCAGTCCTCACCTCCGGCCCGCCGGAGCAGCTTCACCTGGAGCAGTCCCACGACGAGCATGATCACGAAGAGCACCGTCGACGCGGCCGAGGCCAGGGCGGGCCGGTTCATCTGGCCCTGCTGGATCCAGATGTAGTACTCCGGGAGATAGGTGGATCCTTCCGGCCCACCGCTGGTCATCACGTAGAGCAGGCCGAACATCGAGGTCAGCATCCCGACCATGGTGGTCACGGCGACGAACGCGATGGTGCGGGACAGGCCCGGGATGATCACGTGCCGGATGACCTGGGGCAGCGAGGCACCGTCCACGCGGGCCGCGTCCAGCAATGCGGCGTCCAGGGTCGCGAACCCGGCCAGGAAGACCACGAGCGCCATTCCGAAGGTGGCCCAGATGTGTACGCCGACCACCACGAACATCGCGACGTCGGGATTGCCGAGCCAGTCCACCGGGCTGATGCCGGCCGCCTCGAACACGGCGTTGACCGGACCGTCGAAGGCGAGCAGCAGATTGAAGATCGCGCCGACGATGACCGGTGAGAGCACCGCCGGGAAGAAGTAGACGCTGCGGTAGAAGCGATGTCCGGGCACCTTGAGGTAGATGAACGTCGCCAGCAGACCGGGGATCGCCACCGCCACCGGGAGCAACAGCACCAGCAGCCCGACGTTGCTCAGTGCGGTGCGGAACAGCGGGTCATCGATCAACTCGAGGTAGTTGTCGAGACCCACCGCCTGACCGTTGCGCTCGCCGTCTCCGGTGAAGGAGAAGTTGACCCCGAGCAGCAACGGGTACAGCCGCAGCACCACGATGATCAGGATTGCGGGTGCGACCAGGACGTAGGGGGCGAAGCGCTCGGCCCGGGAACCGCCGCGGCCGGGCCGTGCCCGGGCACCACGGCGGCGGCCCGCAGAGCCGGCCGCCGCCCCGTGGGGGGGGGCGGGGGGGCCCCCCGCCGCCCGCCGGGGTGGGGGTTGGGGCGGGGCCCAATAAACCCCC
>NZ_JBAGKI010000012.1:0-113442 GCF_036689795.1 Micromonospora palythoicola
CGGGCGCCGCCCCCCCCATGACGGCGGCCGTCAACACCCCCCTCACCTTCCCCGCCGCCGCCCCCCGCCACCCCCCGACGCCCCCGCCCCCCCCCCCGGGGGCCGCTTCCCCATCCCCACCCCCGCGACCCCTCCCACACCCGCGATCTTGCATCTTCTGTCCCCGCATAACGGGATGAAAGCCGTGTCTCGACGACCGAAAGCGCAAGATCGGCGCGGGATTGGGTGGGTGGGGGTGGGTTAGGCGCCGGAGGTTACGCGGTAGGCGTCGAAGACGCCGTCGACCTTGCGTACCGCCGCCAGTAGGTGGCCCAGGTGTTTGGGGTCGGCCATCTCGAAGCTGAACCGGCTCACCGCCACCCGGTCGCGGGTGGTGGTGACGGTGGCGGAGAGGATGTTGACCCGCTCCTCGGAGAGCACCCGGGTGACGTCGGCGAGCAGCTTGTGCCGGTCCAGCGCCTCCACCTGGATCGCCACCAGGAACGTCGAGGCGGAGGTGAGCTTCCAGTTGACCTCGACCACCCGCTCGCCCTGGGCGCGCAGGTCCTCCGCGTTGGCGCAGTCGTCGCGGTGCACGCTCACCCCGCCGGAACGGGTCACGAAACCGAAGACCGAGTCCGGCGGGACCGGGGTGCAGCAGCGGGCCAGCTTGATCCACACGTCGCTGACGCCGCGTACGACCACACCCGGGTCGTGACTGGAGGCGCGGCTGCGCGGCGGCCGGGTGGCCACGGCGGTCTCGGCGATGTCCTCCGCCGCGCCCTCCTCGCCGCCGTAGGAGGCCATCAGCTTCTGCACCACCGACTGGGCGGAGACCTGACTGTCGCCGACCGCCGCGTACAGCGACGCCACGTCGGCCAGGTGCAGGTCCCGGGCGATGGCCATCAGGTTGTCGGAGGTGAGCATCCGCTGCAACGGCATGCCCTGCTTGCGCATCGCCTTGACGATCGCGTCCTTGCCCTCCTCGATCGCCTCCTCGCGCCGCTCCTTGTTGAAGTACTGCCGGATCTTCGTCCGGGCCCGCGGGCTCTTGACGAAGCCGAGCCAGTCCTGCGTGGGACCGGCCGTGTCGGACTTCGAGGTGAAGATCTCGATCACGTCACCGTTGGACAGCGTCGACTCCAACGGCACCAGCTTGCCGTTGACCCGCGCCCCGATGCACTTGTGCCCCACCTCGGTGTGCACCGCGTACGCGAAGTCCACCGGCGTCGACCCCGTCGGCAACGGGATCACGTCGCCCTTCGGGGTGAAGACGTACACCTCCTGGCTGGACAGGTCGAAGCGCAACGCGTCCAGGAACTCGCTCGGGTCGGCGGCCTCCCGCTGCCAGTCCAGCAGCTGCCGCAGCCAGGTCATCTCGTCGATGTGCGCCGGCGGGCCGACGATCTGGGTGCCCTTGTGCTCCTTGTACTTCCAGTGCGCCGCGATGCCGAACTCCGCCGTGCGGTGCATCGCGTACGTGCGGATCTGCATCTCCACCGGCTTGCCGGTCGGCCCGATCACCGTGGTGTGCAGCGACTGGTACATGTTGAACTTCGGCATGGCGATGTAGTCCTTGAACCGGCCCGGCACCGGCTGCCAGTTCGCGTGGATCACCCCCAGCGCCGCGTAGCAGTCCCGCACCGTGTCGACCAGGATCCGCACACCCACCAGGTCGTAGATGTCGTTGAAGTCGCGCCCCCGCACGATCATCTTCTGGTAGATCGAGTACAGGTGCTTCGGCCGACCCGTCGTCTCCGCCTTGATCTTGGCGGCCTTCAGGTCGGTCTGCACCTTCTGGGTCACCTGCCGCAGCAACGCCTCCCGCTGCGGCTGGTGCTCCCCGATCAGCCGGTTGATCTCCTCGAACCGCTTCGGGAACAACGTCCCGAACGCCAGATCCTCCAGCTCCCACTTGATGGTGTTCATACCGAGCCGGTGGGCCAGCGGGGCGAGGATCTCCAGCGTCTCCTTGGCCTTCTGTTCCTGCTTCGGACGCGGCAGGAAGGTGAGCGTCCGCATGTTGTGCAGCCGGTCGGCCAGCTTGATCACCAGAACCCGCGGATCCTTGGCCATGGCGACGACCATCTTGCGGATCGTCTCGGCCTTCGCCGCGTCGCCCAACTTGACCTTGTCAAGCTTGGTGACGCCATCGACCAGCAGGGCGACCTCACCACCGAAGTCGGACCGCATCTGGTCGAGGGTGTACTCGGTGTCCTCGATGGTGTCGTGCAGCAGCGCCGCCACCAGCGTGGTGGTGTCCATGCCCAGGTTCGCCAGGATGGTCGCCACCGCGAGCGGGTGGGTGATGTAAGGGTCGCCGGACTTGCGGTACTGGCCGGAGTGCCAGCGCGCCGCCGTGTCGAAGGCCCGTTGCAACAGCCGCGCGTCGGCCTTGGGGTGATTCTCCCGGTGTGACGCGATCAGCGGCTCCAGCACCTCGCTGACCTGCGAGGACTGCCACGGCGCGTTGAACCGGGCGAGCCGTGCCCGGACCCGCCGCCCGGTGGGCGCGTGGGACAGGCCGAAGCCACCGGCCGCCGAGGAATCGCCGGCGTCGGCGGCCGGACGAACCGGCTCGTCGGTCTGCTGCGCCGCCCCCGACCCGCCGTCCGACGCCGCCGCGGCGCCGTTGCGATCGGTAAGCGAGCCCTCCGCGTCACCTGTCGGGTGCACCGTGCCCTCCACCGGAGGAACGACCTCGTGGGACACCGGCCTCCTCACCGCTCGCCGAGACGACACCGACCGTGCGCCGGCCGGTCTGGTCTAGCGCCGCACAGACGGGTAACCGCCCGGTCAGCAATGGGCAATGCTACCCCCACCCGGAGGGCCGTGCCGCTCCACCGGACGGTCGGTGCCGGGCCCGTCCAGGTCGCCGCCGCCTCAAACGGTCAACAGGGCATGCACGGGACGCGGGGCCAGCCGGTCGCGCCCGCCGAGGAACGACAGCTCCAGCAGCACGGTGAAGCCCGCCACGGTGCCGCCCGCCCGCTCCACCAGGTCCAGCGTGGCCGCGGCCGTGCCACCGGTGGCGAGCACGTCGTCGACCACCAGCACCCGATGTCCGGCCGTGAAGGCGTCCTGGTGCACCTCGAGCGTGGCCTCGCCGTACTCCAGCTCGTAGGAGGCGGCGTACGCCGGCCGGGGCAACTTGCCGGCCTTACGCACCGGCACCACCCCGACCCCCGTCGCGTACGCGATCGCGGCGGCGACCACGAAGCCGCGCGCCTCGATGCCGACCACGGCGTCGAAGGACTCCCGCCCGTGGTACGCGACGATCCCGTCGATCACGTCCCGGAAAGCGGCACCGTCGGCGAACAACGGCATCAGGTCCTTGAACATGACGCCGGGCTTGGGGAAGTCGGGCACGTCGAGCACCCGGCTGGCCACCAGCCGGGCCGTCTCCGGCCCGCTGTCCCCGCGTACCCCGGTGCTGTGGGTCTCCGTCACGGCAGTTCCGCTTCCCTTCACACGACGGCGGCGTCCCGCACACTGCTCGCACAGCATGCAGGACGCCGCCGGTACCTGTTCCTACCGGGTCGCCCCGGGCGTCCTCAGCGTCGCTTTCCGCCGCCCGGACGGTTGCCACCACCGGGACGCCCGCCCCGGGCACCGCCGGAACGCTTGCCCGCCGGCCGGGCGCCCACCTTCGGCGCGGCGGCACCGGCGAGGGCACCGGTCTCCGCGGTGACCGGCTCCTCGTCCCGCTCGACCGGGCGCGGCGTACCAGCCGCCTTGGCCGGGGTTTCGCTCCGGCCGACCGTGGACCGTCGGGCCAGCACCCGCTTGTTGTGCGCCTGGATCCGCGGGTCGCGGTTCTTCAGCACCACCAGCAAGGGGGTGGCCAGCGTGATCGAGGTGAGGAAGGCCATCGCCATACCGACGAACAGCACCAGGCCGAGGTCCTTCAGGGTGCCGGCACCGAGCAGGCCGGCACCGATGAACAGGATGCCGCCGACCGGGAGCAGGGCGACCACCGAGGTGTTGATCGACCGCATCAGGCTCTGGTTCACGGCCAGGTTGGCCGCCTCGCCGTACGTCTGGTTGTTGTTCGCGGTGATGCCTCTGGTGTTCTCCTGCACCTTGTCGAAGACCACCACCACGTCGTACAGGGCGAAGCCCAGGATGGTGAGGAATCCGATGATCGTCGACGGGGTGACCTCGAACCCGACGATCGAGTAGAGGCCGGCGGTGAGGACCAGGTTCATCACCAGGGCGAAGATCGCCCCGACCGCCATCTGCCACTCGAACCGCAGGACCAGGTAGACCGTCACCAGCGCCAGGAAGATCACCAGACCGAGCAGTGCCCGGTTGGTCACCTGGCTGCCCCACGCCTCGCTGACCCGGTTGCTGGCGATCTCCGCCGGGTCGATGTTGAACACCTGACCCAACTCGGTCCGGACCGCCTCGGCCTGCTCGGCGTCCAGCTCGGTGGTGCGCAGCTCGTAGAACTCGCCGCCGCCCCCACCGACCTGCTGGGTGGTGACAACCCGGCCGCCCTGACCGGTCAGCACCTCGCCGGCGCGCTGCTCCACCTGCTCCAGGGTGCCGACGCTGGTCGGCACCTGGAAGGAGTTGCCGCCGGCGAACTCGATGCCGAGGCTGAAGCCCCGGAAGATGACACTGCCGAGCGCGATCAGCACCAGCACGGCGGCGACGGTGAACCACATCTTGCGCCGGCCGACGATGTTGAGGCCGGCCTCACCTCGGTAGAGGCGGGCTGCCAGACCAGTCTCAGCCATCTCAGGCCTCCTTGACACGCTGGTTGCGGGACGACGGGGCCGGCTCCGACGACCGGGCCGGCAACGCCCGGCCCAGGCCGCTGACCCGTGGGGACAGGAACGCCTTGGTACGGGCGAACATCGTCATGATCGGGTGCCGGAAGAGGAAGACCACGAGCAGGTCGAGCACCGTGGCCAGGCCGAGGGCGAAGGCGAAGCCCTTCACCGTGCCGACCGAGACGATGTAGAGCACCAGCGCCGACATGATCGTGATCGCGTTGGCGGAGATGATCGTCCGGCGGGCCCGGACCCAGGCCCGGGGTACCGCGCTACGCGGACTGCGGCCCTCCCGGATCTCGTCCTTGAGGCGTTCGAAGTAGATGACGAACGAGTCCGCCGCCACACCGAGCGAGACGATGATGCCGGCGATGCCGGCGAGGGTGAGCGTGAAGCCGATCTGCCGGCCGAGCACCACCAGGGCGCCGAAGAGCAGCAACGCCGACAGCACCAGGCTCAGGAAGATCACCGAGCCGAGCAGCCGGTAGTAGAAGAACGAGTAGATGACGACCAGCAGCATGCCGATGCCGGCCGCCAGCAGACCGGCCCGCAGGTGGCTGGCGCCCAGGGTCGCGGTGACGTTCTGCTGCTCCTGCGCCTCGAAGGTGACCGGCAGCGCGCCGTAGCTGAGGTAGCCGGCAAGCTCACTGGCCTCGGCGTTGCTGAAGTTGCCGGTGATCTGGGAGTTGCCGGTCAGCACGCCCTGGATCTGCGGCGACGAGATGATCTTGTTGTCGAGCACCACGGCGACCCGGCACTTGCCCTCGTCGCCGAGCGCGGACGCGTCGCACGCCTGACCCTCGTTGTTGAACGCCTCCCGGGTCAGCGCGGTCCACTTGTCCTGGCCCGAGCTGGTGAAGTTCAGGCTGACCACCCACTGGCTGGTCTGGTCACGCACCGCGTTGGCGTCGGAGACGTCGGTGCCGAGCACCTTCGCCACGTCCAGCAGGTTCTTGGCGTACCCACCCTCGCAGGCGACGACCTGCTGCTCCGGGTCGGAGATGGACGCCGGGGGCCGGTCGTCGAGCTGGGCGCAGCTGATCGTCGGCACGTTGAACTGCATCTGCGCCGGCAGCACCGCGACCTCGCGGCCACTGAGCTCGCCGAACGGCTTGAGCTTCTCGGCCAGTGACGGGTCGGCGCTCAGGTCGGCCGGCGCCTGCAACCCGCTGGCGGCGGCCCACGCCTCGGGGCCGACCTTCTGCTCGACGGCCCGGCGCTGCTCCTCGATGCTCTGCGACACCTCCTCGCTCGCGGTCGGCGACGGGGTGGGCGACGCGGTCGCCGACGGCGTCGGCGTGGGTGCGCCACCGCCCTGGCCACCGGCGTCCGGCGACGAGGTGGCCTCGGCCTCGGGCGTGGGGCTCGCGGAACCCGACGGGGTGGCCTCGGGGCTCGGGGAGCCGGACGGGGTCGCCGAAGGGCTCCCGCTCGGTGCCGGCGACGGGATCGAGCCGCTGCCGTCGGCGATCTTCAGCACCTTCCGGAAGCGCAGCTCGGCGGCGCTGCCGACCTCGTTGAGTTCGCGGTTCTCGCCGGGCAGGGAGACGACGATGTTGCGGTCGCCCTCGGTGACCACCTCGGCCTCGGCCACACCGTACGCGTTGACCCGGCTCTCGATGATCTGGCGGGCCCGCTCCAGGTTCTCCGCCGTCGGGGCCCGGCCGTCGAGGGTGTTGGTGGCCTCCAGCGTGAGCCGCGTGCCGCCGACCAGGTCAAGACCGAGGCGGGGTTCGAGCCGGTCCTTCCAGCCACCGCTGGCGCCGCCCGAGAAGAACACCAAAAGATAGAGGACGACGAAGATGGCCCCGAGCACGGCCAACTGCCGTCCCGGGCGCATCTGTCCCTGAGGTGGTGCCACGGCTGTCCTGTCTCCCTGTGGTCACGCCGCCGCGGGCGCGGCGGCGGGTCGGCCGGAGTCCCAGGCCGGCGGTCTGCCTACCAGACGGCGCCCGGGCTGACGCCGCCCCGGGTGGTCGACGCGCACGCGTGGACCGGGTACGAGCCGGCGCGCCGACGCCCGACGTCGGCCTGCTATCCAATTGTCTCAATGCGCGGATCGGGGATGGCACCCGCCCGGGGACGCGTGCGGGCACCTCCCGTCCGAGCCGCCGGTGGACCGGCAACCCGGTTGGGACTCGACGTCAGTCCTTGACGGAGTCGGACTCCTCGGCGGGCGACTCGACCGGGCGCTCGACCGGGGTGACCACCCGGGCGATCGCCGGCCGGGCGTAGCGGGTCTGCACTCCGGGAGCGACCTCCAGCAGGACGCTGTCGTCCTCGACGCCGGTGACCGTGCCGTAGAGCCCGCCGATGGTGACCACCTCGTCGCCCACGGAGAGGTTGGCCTGCATCGATTCGGCCTCGCGGCGGCGCTTCTGCTGCGGACGGATCATCATGAAGTACATGACGCCGAAGAGCAGAGCGATCATGAGGATCGGCGTGAAGCCTCCCGCTCCGCCGCCATCTGCTGCGTAGTGCACGGTTGTCGACCTTCCCATTGGCCGCCGCACCGGCGCGTCGGCGCCGCAACGGAGGCGGATTTTCACGTCCTGTACAGACCGCGGCGAGTCTAGTCGCTCTATCTGGGAACGCCGAATGCGGCACAGATCACGAACAGATCACGGCTCGCCGCCGTCCAGGGAGAACAGATCGGGCACGGTAGGAGCTTGTGCGGCAAATGTACCATTCGGTGGTGTACGGCCCAGATGGTGCCAGGCGGCCTCGGTGGCCACCCGCCCCCGGGGCGTACGCGCCAGCAGCCCGGCCCGCACCAGGAACGGCTCGCAGACCTCCTCGACCGTGTCCGGCTGCTCCCCCACCGCCACGGCCAGCGTCGACAGGCCGACCGGACCACCCCGGAACGAGTCCACCAGCGCGGTCAGTACCGCCCGGTCGAGCCGGTCCAACCCGAGGGCGTCCACGTCGTACACGGTCAGGGCCGCCTGCGCGGTCGCGAGGGTGACCACACCGTCGGCGCGTACCTCGGCGAAGTCCCGCACCCGGCGCAGCAGCCGGTTGGCGATCCGGGGCGTGCCCCGGGACCGGCCGGCGATCTCCGCCGCCCCGTCCTCGGTGATCGGCACCCCGAGGATGCGGGCCGAGCGGTGCAGCAGCGTCTCCAGGTCGGCCGGCGAGTAGAAGTCCAGGTGCGCCACGAAGCCGAACCGGTCCCGCATCGGGCCGGTGAGCAGACCCGACCGGGTGGTCGCGCCGACCAGCGTGAACGGCTCCACGTCGAGCGGGATGGCGGTGGCCCCGGGCCCCTTGCCGACCACCACGTCGACCCGGAAGTCCTCCATCGCGCTGTAGAGCAACTCCTCCGCCGGCCGGGCGATCCGGTGGATCTCGTCGATGAAGAGCACGTCGCCCTCGGCCAGGCTGGTCAGGATCGCCGCCAGGTCACCCGAGCGCTCGATCGCCGGCCCGCTGGTCACCCGGATGCCGGTGCCCAACTCGGCGGCCACGATGTTGGCGAGGCTGGTCTTGCCCAGGCCCGGCGGGCCCGAGAGCAGGATGTGGTCGGGCGGCGAGCCGCGCCGCATGGCGCCCTGAAGCAGCAGGTCGAGCTGGTCGCGAACCCGGTCCTGGGCGATGAACTCGGACAGGCGCTTCGGTCGGACGCTGACCTCCGCGTCCAGCTCCGCGTCGTTGACGTACGCCGAGACCAGGTTCTCGCTGCTCATCGGGTCCGACCCAGCAGCCGGATGGCCTGCTTCAACAGCACCGGCACCGGCGGGGTGGGACCGTCGACGGTCTCGGCGACGGCGGCGACCGCCTGGTCGGCCTGGCCGGCCGTCCAGCCGAGCCCGATCAACGCCTGGCGGACCTGGTCCGGCCAGGCGCCACCGGTCACCCCGGCCGCGCCGTCGGCACCCACCGGCACCGGGCCGATCCGGTCGCGCAGCTCCAGCACCAGCCGTTCGGCGCCCTTCTTGCCGATGCCCGGCACCCGGGTCAGCGCCGCCGTGTCGGCGTTGGCGATGGCCTTGCGTACCGCGTCGGGGGTGTGCACCGCGAGCACCGCCTGGGCCAGCCGCGGACCGACGCCACTGGCGGTCTGCAACAGCTCGAACAGCGCCTTGGCGTCGTCGTCGGCGAAACCGTAGAGGGTGAGCGAGTCCTCCCGGACGACGAGGCTGGTGGCCAGCCGGGCCGGCTGACCGACCCGCAGCTCGGCGAGGGTGCCGGGGGCGCACTGCACGGCCAGGCCGACCCCGCCGACCTCGATCACCGCGTGGTCCGGGCCGGTGCCGGTCACCACGCCACGCACACTGGCGATCATCTCGCTCCTCCTCGTCTGACCCGGTCCGCCGCGGCGGCCAGTTTGGACCGGGTGCCGCCGCGCCACACGTGGCAGATGGCCAGCGCGAGGGCGTCCGCGGCGTCCGCCGGCCGGGGCGGCTCGGGCAGCCGCAGCAGTCGGGTGACCATCGCGGTCATCTGGGCCTTGTCCGCCTGACCGGAACCGGTCACCGCGGCCTTCACCTCGCTCGGGGTGTAGGTCTGCACCGGCAGCCCGGCGCGCGCCCCGGCCAGCACCGCGATCCCGCTGGCCTGGGCGGTGCCCATCACCGTACGCACGTTGTGCTGGCTGAACACCCGCTCCACGGCAACGCTGTCCGGCCGGTGCTCGGCGACCAGCTCGGTCAGCGAACGGTCCAGGTGCAGCAGGCGGGTGGGCAGCTCGTCGGCCGGGTCGGTGTAGACCACGTAGTAGGCGATGAGTGTGCAGGGCCGGCCGGGCACCCCCTCGACCACGCCGACGCCGCACCGGGTCAGCCCCGGATCGACGCCGAGCACCCGCACGCCGCCTCCCTCCAGCCGCCGGACAGTACGTGTGTTCGACACCCTACCGATGCCGCCACCACGGCGCGTCGCGGGACACGCCCGCCCCGGCACGCCGCCGGACACGGCCGAGACGCCCGGGCGGCCACGCGCAACGCGACCGCCGTGGCGACCGCGGCCCAGATGTAGCGGACGACCACACAGTACGGCGGGAGTATGTGCCGCCATCCCATGTGCGCCCGACCACACAGCTCGTAACTTCATGCGCCATGACGGCAGAACCCGTGGCGGTCCCCCACGTCGTGAACGTCGACCTGACCGGTCGTACCGCCCTCGTGACGGGCGGGGGCGGCGGTATCGGCCGGGCCTGCGCCCTGCGGCTGGCCGCGGCCGGCGCCACGGTCGTGGTGGTCGACCGCAACGTCGAGGCGGCCAAGCAGGTGGCCGCCGAGGCCGGCGGCCGGGCCGAGGGGGTGGACCTCGCCGATCCGGCGGCGGTGGACGCGCTCGACGCCGACGTCGACATCGTGGTCAACAACGCCGGGCTGCAACACGTGGCGCCGCTCCAGGATTTTCCGGTCGAGCGTTTCGAGTACATCCAGCGGGTGATGGTGGAGGCGCCGTTCCTGCTGATCCGGCGGGCGTTGCCGCACATGTACGCCCGTGGCTGGGGCCGGATCGTGAACATCTCCTCGGTGCACGGGCTGCGCGCCTCGCCGTACAAGGCGGCGTACGTCTCGGCGAAACACGCGTTGGAAGGGCTGTCGAAGGTGGTGGCGCTGGAGGGCGCGGCGCACGGGGTGACGGCCAACTGCATCAACCCGGCGTACGTGCGTACCGCGCTGGTGGAGAGCCAGATCGCCGACCAGTCGACCGCCCACGGCATCCCCGAGTCCGAGGTGATCGAAAAGATCATGTTGGCCCGCGCGGCGGTCAAGCGGCTGATCGAGCCGGAGGAGGTGGCGGAACTGCTGGCGTACCTCTGCTCGCCGCCGGCGGGGTTCCTCACCGGTGCCTCGATCGCGCTCGACGGGGGTTGGACGGCGAACTGACGCCGGCCACCCGCAGAATGTCGGTCATGTCCTCGCCGGTGGAGTTCCTGGAACTGCTCGCCCGGGAGGCCGCCGCGGTCGAGTTCGAGGGACCGCTGGTCGCCGCCCGCTCGGCCGGGCTGCCCGCCGAACGCCTCGCCGAGTTGGAACAGGCCAAGACGGTGGCGCTGCGCGTGCGGGCGCTGCTGGAACGTCGCCGCCGCCGGGAGAGCGAGCTGTCCGGCCTGTACGACACGGTCAGCGACCTGGCCGGGCTGCGGGACCTGGACGAGGTGCTGCGGGCGATCGTGCACCGGGCCCGGCACCTGCTCGGCGCGGACGTCGCCTACATGACGCTCGACGACGCCGAGCGCGGCGACACCTACATGCGGGTGACCGACGGCTCGGTCTCCGCCCGGTTCCAGCGGCTCCGGCTGCCCATGGGCGCCGGGCTCGGCGGCCTGGTGGCCCAGTCCGGTGCCCCCTACGTGACCGCGAACTATCCGCAGGACGAGCGCTTCCACCACACCCGCGAGATCGACGCCGGGGTGGGTGAGGAAGGGCTGGTCGCCATCCTCGGGGTGCCGCTGCGACTCGGCTCGACGAGCATCGGCGTGCTCTACGCGGCCAACCGTTCGGCCCGGCCGTTCGCCCGGGAGGAGGTGGCGCTGCTGCTCTCCCTGGCGGCCCACGCCGCGGTGGCGATCGACACCGCGCGGCTGCTGGCCGAGACCCGCTCGGCGTTGGCGGAGCTGTCGTCGGCGAACACCACGATCCGGGCGCACAGCAGTTCGGTGGAGCGGGCCGCGGCGGCGCACGACCGGATGACCGCGCTGGTGTTGCGCGGCGGCGGGGTGGAGGACGTGGCCTCGGCCGTCACCGACGTGCTCGGTGGCGCGCTGCTGGCGCTGGACGCCGAGGGACGGCGGCTGGCCCAGGTCGGTGAGATCGACGAGCCGGACCGGGCGGAGATCCTGGCGGCGGTCGCGGCGTCGCGGACCGAGGGGCGCAGCGTACGGCGGGGGGCGTTGTGGTACGCGGCCGTGGTGGCCGGCGCGGAGAACCTGGGCGTACTGGTGCTGCGTCCCGACGACGAGCCGGCCGACGCCGACCAGCGGATCCTGGAGCGGGCGGCGCTGGTGACCGCGCTGCTGCTGCTGTTCCGGCGTACCGTCGCCGAGGCGGAGGGACGGGTCCGGGGCGAGCTGCTCGACGATCTGATCGCCCGGCCGCTGCGGGACACCGACGCGCTGCGCGGCCGGGCCCGTCGGCTGGGCGTGGACCTGGACGCACCGCACGTGCTGGTGGTCGTCGGCGACGACGCCATCGCGGCGACCGGTTCCGCCCGGCAGCGGGTGCTCTCCTGGGCCACCACGTACGCCTCGACCCGCGGCGGCCTGGCCGCGGCGCGTGACGGCCGGGTGGCGCTGATGCTGCCCGGTCAGGACGCCGGTGGCAGCGCCCGGGCGGTGGCCCGGGACCTGTCCCGGATCACCGGGCGCCCGGTGACCGCGGGAGCCAGCGGCCCGTCGACGGGCCCGGCGTCGCTGGCCGCCGCCTTCCGGGAGGCGGACCGGTGCCTGACCGCGCTCGGGGCGCTGGGCCGGGCCGGGCAGGGGGCGAGCAGCGCCGAGTTGGGTTTCGTCGGGCTGCTGCTGGGTGCCGTCGACGACGACGGCGACGCCGACGTGAGCCGGTTCCTCGGCACGACCATCGGGCCGGTGCTCGAATACGACGCCCGCCGGGGCACCGCGTTGGTGCGGACCCTGGAGGCGTACTTCGGGGTGGGTGGCAGCCTGGCCCGGGCCGCCGAGCAGCTGCACGTGCACGTCAACACGGTGACCCAGCGCCTGGAGCGGGTCGGGCAGTTGCTCGGTGCCGACTGGCAGCGACCGGATCGGGCCCTGGAGGTGCAGCTGGCGCTGCGCCTGCACCGGCTGCGTACGCCGGCCGGGTGAGCGACCGCGCAACACCTCGCGGCGGCTGCGGTGGGCGCCGTGGGCCGGCCACGACGGTGCGGCTCAGTGGGTGCGAATACCAGCCAGTACGGCGTCCACGACCCGCTCCGGCAGGTTCGCCTCGTCGAGATCCGGGTTCCAGTTCAGCACCCGCTGGATGAGCATCGGCCCGGTGAGCATCGCCATCGTCACCTCGATGTCGATGTCGGTGCGCAGCTCGCCCTCGCGGACGCCACGGCGCAGGACCTCCCGCATCGCGGCCCGGCGGGGCGCCACGATGCTCTGGTAGAACGCGTACTGCTCGGGGCTGCGTTTCATCTCAGGCACCAGACAGGGCATGATCTGCGCCGCGCGCGGGTCGACGTTGTGACCGATCGCGGTCACCAGCGTGATCAGGTCTTCGCGGACGGACCCTCCGGACGGCTGCGGCGGGTCGCCCTTGAGGCGACGCAACGCGTCGAGCAGCAGCGCGTCCTTGCCCGGCCAGCGGCGGTAGATGGTCGCCTTGCCCACCCCGGCCCGCGCGGCGATCGCCTCGACCGAGATCGTCTCGATGGTGCTGCCCTCGGCGAGCAGATCCAGGGTGGCCTCGATGATCGCCTCGTCCGCCCGGACGCTGCGTGGCCGCCCGGGTGGTCGTGCGGCGTCCGCCGTGCTGGTCATCCCCTCATTGTCCCTGGCCGGGCGTTGCGGCGGCCAATCCGGGTCCGCCGATCCTCGCCGGCGCACCGGTGCTGGCCCGGCCGGGCAGGAAGCGCAGGGCAACCAGGATGCCGGCCGCGGCGACCAGCGCGGCCAGCGTGGCCGACAGGTGCATGGCCGAGACGAAGGAGTCGTTGGCCGCCGCGACCAGTCGCGGGCCCGCGGGACCGAGCTGACCGGCTGCGGCGTACGCGCCGGCGATCGACTCACCGGCCGCCGCGTCGGCTGCCGGTGGCAGATCCGCCAGGGCCGGTTCGATCCCGTTGCGGTAGCCGGCGGCCAGCACCGAGCCGATCACCGCGACGCCGAGCGCGGCGGCCACCTGCCGGATGGTGTTGCTGATCGCGGAGCCCACGCCGGCCTTCTCCCGGGGCAGCGCCGACATGATCGATTCGGTCGCCGGCGGCATGATGTTGGCCATCCCGACGCCCTGCAGGAAGAAGGCGACCAGCACCAGCCAGATGGGCGTGGCGACGTCGACGAAGGCGAACGCGCCCAACGCCACCGAGGTCAGCACCAGCCCCACCACCGCCACCGCCCGGCCGCCGTACCTGCGGACCATGGTGGCGCTGCGCGGGGCGAAGACGAGTTGGGCGACCGCGAAGGGCAGGAAGAGCAGGCCGGTCTCGAGCGGGCTGTAGCCGCGCACCAGTTGCAGGTAGAACGAGCTGAAGAACATCACCCCCATCGCGGCGAAGAAGACCAGCCCGATCATCGCCACCGGGGCGGCGAACCGGGGCACCCGGAACAGCCGGACGTCAAGCGCCGGATGGCTGCTGCGTCGCTCGTGAAGGACGAACCAGGCCAGCACCGCGACGCCGCCGAGGATCGAGGCCCAGACCAGGGGGCGACCGAAGCCGTGCTCGCCGCCGTCGATGATGCCGTAGGTGAGGGCGACCAGACCGACCACGGAGAGCAGCACACCGAACGCGTCGACGCGGCCCGGTTCGGGGTCGCGTGACTCGGGCACCAGCGACGCGACCAGGATGACGCCGAGCGCCACCACCGGCACGTTGATCAGGAAGACCGAGCCCCACCAGTAGTGTTCCAGCAACAATCCGCCGAGGACCGGCCCGATGGCCACCGCCAGGCCGACCGCGCCGGCCCAGATGCCGATGGCGCGTCCGCGCTCCCGGGGGTCGAAGACGTTGGAGATGATCGACAACGTCGCCGGCATGATCGCTGCGCCGCCGACCCCCATCAGGGCCCGGGCCGCGATCAACTGGCCGGGAGTCTGCGCGTACGCCGACAGCAGTGACGCCAGGCCGAAGAGCGCGAGCCCGATCAGCAGCATCCTGCGGCGGCCGGCCCGGTCCCCCAGCACGCCGAAGGTGAACAGCAGCCCGGCGAAGACCAGGGTGTAGGAGTTGATCGACCACTCCAGCTCGCCCTGGCTCGCCCCGAGCCCGTGCACCGGGTCGGCGAGGGTGCGTAGCGCGACGTTGAGGATGGTGTTGTCGAGGACGACCACGAGCAGGCTGATCACCAGCACCCCGAGGATCGCCCACCTCCTCGGATGTCCGGTGTTCTCGCTCGGCTGCATCTGCGCCCCCCGATTGTCGAGTCGGTCCCGTCCGCGTCGACGTTCAGCCTAGGGCATTTACGATACGGTACGGATCCGTATCGGTATGACCCGCGTCACGAGGCGGCCGACGACCGGACGCGGCACCTGCCCCGCCTACAGCACCCGGAGGGCGGCGGAGAGCGAGTCGAGCCGCGTCACGGGCGGGGTGAGCGGGTCGACCCAGCCCGGCCCGGCGGCGTACACCCGGACCGCCGGGAAGTCCCGGGCGAAGCGGCCGATGCGGTACGACCGGCCGGTCACCGGCGACTGGGACCAGACCGCCACGGTGTGCGGTCGGGCCCGGTCAACGGCGCTGGCCAGCGCCGTCCACGGCAGCGCCGGCCCGACCAGCAGGCAGCCCCGGCCACGCTCCCGCAACCCGGCGGCGAGCGCGTGCAGCCCGAGACAGTGTTCCTCCTGCTCCACCCCGGCCAGCAGCACGCCGTCGGCGGGCAGGCCGGCTGCCGGATCGCGGCGGAACACGTCCAGACCGACCCGGACGCCCTCGGACAGGGCGTGCTCGACGGCGATCCCGGCGGGGGTACACCCGCTCCGCGCGGTGAGCACCGGCACGCAGACGTCGTCCCACAGCCGCACCACCCCCCACTCCTCGGCCAGCTCGACGACCAGCGCGGCGGTCCGGTTGCCGTCGAACTCCTCGGCGGCGGCGGTCAGGCGCTTGCGCGCGATCTGCACGACCTCGGCCGGCATCGGTACCCCAGACACCAGACTTCCTCCCAGTGGACAGGTCTCCACCGGGGGATTCGTCGGGACGCCGCGCCACGGATGCGCCCGCGACGACCTTGGCCCGGACAGCTGGCGGAGCCGTCCGGGAAGAGCGCCGCCCGCCCGCACCCGGTCAGGATGAGGGCGGGCGGCGAGCGCCGGCCGCACACCGGCGAGCCGTCCGGTGCGGCGCGGGCGGCGCGGTCAGGAGGTGAGTGCGTCGAGGGCGAGGTCGACGTCCTCGGTGGTGGAGTAGAGGTGGAACGAGGCCCGGACGCGACCGGCCCGCACCGCCGCGCGTACCCCGGCGCGCTCCAGCTTCTCCTGCGCGTCGGGCACCTCGACGGTGACGATCGCGCTGTGCCCGGGTGGCTGCCCCAGACCGGCGAGGAAGCGGTTGGCCAGCGCCACGTCGTGCGCCCGCACCTGCTCGACGC
Organism: Micromonospora palythoicola; assembly: GCF_036689795.1. Classification (NCBI taxonomy): domain Bacteria; kingdom Bacillati; phylum Actinomycetota; class Actinomycetes; order Micromonosporales; family Micromonosporaceae; genus Micromonospora; species Micromonospora palythoicola. Next base: position 15,964 of record NZ_JBAGKI010000012.1, read on the forward strand.
CGATCTCCAGCAGCAACTCCAGGGCGGGTACGGCACCGACCCAGCTGAACCAGGCCGGCGAGAGGTCGAACCGGCGGGCGTCGTCGGCCAGCCGCAGCGGCGGCCCGTAGTAGGAGGCGTGCGGATCGCGGCCCGCGTACCAGCCGGCGGCGTCGGGTCGCAGCCGGTCCCGCAGCCCGGGAGCCAGGTAGGCGAAGGCGGTGCCCCGGGGAGCCATCAGCCACTTGTACCCGCCGGCCACCACGACGTCGGCACGGGCCGCGTCGAACGGCAGCCATCCGCAGGCCTGGGTGGCGTCCACCGCGACGAGCGCGCCGTGCGCCCGGGCCGCCGCGACGATCTCGTCGTACGCGGCGACGGTGCCGTCGGCGGACTGCACCAGGCTGAACGCCACCAGGTCGGTGCCCGCGTCGATCGAGGCGGCCAGCTCGGCCGGCGGGACGGTGCGTACCTCGACGCCCCGCTCGGCCTGGACCAGCCAGGGGAACAGGTTGGAGGTGAACTCGACCTCGGGCACCAGCACCCGGGCACCGGTGGGCAGCGCGGCGGCGACCGGCGCCAGCAGCTGGGAGACGGTGGCACCGACCGCGACGTCGCCCACCGGCACCGCGACCAGGGAGGCGAACGCCGTCCGGCACCGGTCGGTGGCGGCCCCCCAGTCCTCCCACGCTCCTCGCCCCACCCGCCAGCCGGCCAGCGCGTCCTGCAACGCGTCCCAGGCCGGGTCGGGCGGCAACCCGTAGCTGGCGGTGTTCAGCCAGCCCGGCTGCGGTTGCCACAGCTTCTGTGCCTGCTCCAGATCCACGCCCCGACGCTAGCCCCCGCGCCCCTCACCCCTAAGCGCCAATCCGACCCCCGTGGCCCCCACCCACCCCCACCCCGGTCAGGTGACGTTGGCGGGGCCCAGGACGCTTTTCAGGTCGGCCATGAGGGCGGTGGTGGCGGCCACCCGGACCGGGCTCAGGCGCAGGGTGGTACTGCGGGTGCCGTTGAGGAGTTTGACGTGCACCTCGGCGTCGCCGGGGTGCAGCACCAGGGTTTCCTTGAGCCGTTCCACGAGCGGCGGGGTGCAGCGGGTCACCGGGATGGTGAGGGTGACCGGCTTGTTCGTGGTGCTGGTGCTGACGTCCGGCAGGGACATGTCCATCGCCATGATGCGCGGGGTGTCGTCGCGCCGGTCGACCCGGCCCTTGACCACCACGATCGCGTCCTCGGCGATGTACTGCCCGATCACCTCGTAGGTGTTCGGGAAGAACAGCGTCTCCACACCGCCGGCCAGGTCCTCCAGGGTGGCCGAGGCCCACGCCCGCCCCTGCTTGGTGACCCGTCGCTGCACGCCGGAGAGGATGCCGGCGAGGGTGACCACCGCGCCGTCGGGCACGGTGCCCTCCTCCGACAGCGCCGCGATGGTGGTGTCGGCCGCCGCACCGAGGATGTGCTCCAACCCGAACAGGGGGTGGTCGGAGACGTACAGGCCGAGCATCTCGCGCTCGAAGGCGAGCTTGTCCCGCTTGTCCCACTCCCCCTCGGAGATGACCGGCATGACCGTGGTGTTCGTCGCCACCTCGGCGTCACCGAAGCCCGCGCCGAACAGGTCGTACTGCCCGACGGCCTCCTTGCGCTTGACGTCGGCGTACGCGTCGATGGCGTCGGCGTGCACGGCGAGCAGGCCCTTGCGGGGATGCTTCAGCGAGTCGAACGCCCCCGCCTTGATCAGAGATTCGATGGTCTTCTTGTTGCAGACCACCGCGTCCACCTTGGACAGGAAGTCGTAGAAGTCGGCGTAGTCGCCCTTCTCCTCGCGGCAGCGCATGATCGCGGCGACCACGTTCGCGCCGACGTTGCGGATCGCGCCGAGGCCGAAGCGGATCTCCCGGCCGACCGGGGTGAACGGGCCGGCCGAGGTGTTCACGTCCGGCGGCAGCACCTGGATGCCCATCCGCCGGCACTCCGACAGGTACATGGCCATCTTGTCCTTGTCGTCACCGACGGAGGTCAGCAGCGCCGCCATGTACTCGGCCGGGTAGTTGGCCTTCAGATAGCCGGTCCAGTACGACACCAGCCCGTAGCCGGCGGTGTGCGCCTTGTTGAAGGCGTAGTCGGCGAACGGGACCAGGATGTCCCACAGGGTCTTGATGGCCTCGTCGGAGTAGCCGTTGCCCCTCATCCCGTCCCGGAACGGGATGAACTCCTTGTCGAGGACCTCCTTCTTCTTCTTGCCCATCGCCCGGCGCAGCAGGTCGGCCTTGCCGAGGCTGTACCCGGCGAGCACCTGGGCGGCGCGCTGCACCTGCTCCTGGTAGACGATCAGACCGTAGGTCGGGCCGAGGATCTCCTCCAGCGGCTCGGCCAGCTCCGGGTGGATCGGGGTGATCTCCTGGAGCCCGTTCTTGCGCAGCGCGTAGTTGGTGTGCGAGTTGGCACCCATCGGGCCGGGTCGGTAGAGCGCCAGGACGGCGGAGATGTCCTCGAAGTTGTCCGGCTTCATCAGCCGCAGCAGCGACCGCATCGGCCCGCCGTCGAGCTGGAACACGCCGAGGGTGTCGCCCCGGGCCAGCAGCTCGTACGTGGGTTTGTCGTCCAACGGCAGTTTGAGCAGGTCGACCTTGAGTCCGTGGTTGAGCTCGATGTTCTTCAGCGCGTCGTCGATGATGGTCAGGTTGCGCAGGCCGAGGAAGTCCATCTTCAACAGCCCGAGCGACTCGCACGTCGGGTAGTCGAACTGGGTGATGATCGCCCCGTCGGCGTCCCGGCGCATCAGCGGGATGTGCTCGATGATCGGCTCGGCGGACATGATGACGCCGGCGGCGTGCACCCCGGTCTGCCGGATCAACCCCTCGATGCCCTTGGCGGTGTCGATCACCTTGCGCACGTCGGGGTCGGACTCGTACAGCCCACGGATCTCGCCGGCCTCGGCGTAGCGCGGGTGCTTCGGGTCGAAGATGCCGGTGAGCGGGATGTCCTTGCCCATCACCGCCGGTGGCATCGCCTTGGTGATCCGGTCGCCGACCGCGTACGGGTAGCCGAGCACCCGGGCCGAGTCCTTGATCGCGGCCTTCGCCTTGATCGTGCCGAAGGTGGCGATCTGGGCGACCTTGTCCTCGCCCCACTTGTCGGTGACGTACTTGATCACCTCACCGCGCCGACGCTCGTCGAAGTCGATGTCGACATCCGGCATGGAGACCCGCTCGGGGTTGAGGAACCGCTCGAAGATCAGCCCGTGCGGGATCGGGTCCAGGTCGGTGATGCCCAGGGCGTACGCGACCAGGGAGCCGGCCGCGGAGCCACGGCCGGGACCGACCGCGATGCCCTGCGCCTTGGCCCACTGGATGAAGTCGGCCACCACGAGGAAGTACGACGGGAAGCCCATCTGGATGATGACACCCAGCTCGTACTCGGCCTGCACGACGTGCCCCTCGGGGATGCCGTCCGGGTACCGGCGGGCCAGGCCGGCGAAGGTCTCCTTGCGGAACCAGGACTCCTCGGTCTCGCCCTCGGGGACCGGGAAGCGCGGCATCAGGTTGTGGAACTCGAACATCCCGGTCGGGTCGACCCGCTCCGCCACCAGCAGCGTGTTGCGGCAGCCCTCCAGCCAGGCGTCGGAGTGGTCCACGCCGCGCATCTCGTCGGCGGACTTGATGTAGTAGCCGCTGCCGCCGAACTTGAACCGGTTCGGGTCGGCGACGTTGCTGCCGGTCTGTACGCACAGCAGCACGTCGTGCGCCTCGGACTGCGCCTCGTGGGTGTAGTGCGAGTCGTTGGTGACCACCGGCGGGATGTTGAGCTTGCGGCCGATCTCCAGCAGCCCGTCGCGGACCCGCTTCTCGATGTCCAGGCCGTGGTCCATCAGCTCCAGGAAGTAGTTCTCCCGGCCGAAGATCTCCTGGTACTTCGCGGCGGCTTCGAGGGCCTGCGCGTCGTGGCCGAGCCGCAGCCGGGTCTGCACCTCACCGGAGGGGCAGCCGGTGGTGGCCATCAGGCCGTCGGCGTACTCGGCGAGCAGCTCGGCGTCCATCCGGGGCCACTTGACGAAGTAGCCCTCGGTGTACGACCGCGAGGTCAGCGCGAACAGGTTGTGCAGGCCGGTCTTGTTGCGCGCCCAGATGGTCTTGTGGGTGTAGCCACCGCTACCCGAGACGTCGTCGCTCTTCTGCTCCGGCCGGCCCCACCGGACCCGCGACTTGTGGAACCGGGACTCCGGCGCCACGTACGCCTCGATGCCCAGGATCGGAGTCACCCCGGCGGCCATCGCCTGCTTGTAGAAGTCGTTCGCGCCGTGCATGTTGCCGTGGTCGGTCATCGCCACCGCCGGCATTCCCTGCCGCTTGACCTCGGCGAACAGGTCCTTGAGCCGGGCCGCCCCGTCGAGCATCGAGTACTCCGTGTGCACGTGCAGATGCGCGAACGAATCGCCCATGCGGAGGCCCCCCGGTTCGGATGATCGAGTCGGTCGGCGCTAACCCTAACCCCGCCGTCGCCGGTCGCTCCAGCGCGCCGCGCGCGGCGCGCGCCGGTCCGCTCGACCCGCCTCGGCGGGCGGCACCGACGCCCGTGCCGTGTCGGCTGGTGGACGCGGGACCGGACGCGGCGGTCCCGGCGGCGTAGCCTGAACGCCACCGCAACACCGGCGAGCACGGGACGGCGCGATGACCCTCGCGGATGGGATCGACGACCTGGCCGCAGCCGCGGCGCGCGGCGACCCGGCGGCCCTGGACACGCTGCTCGCGGCGGTGCGTCCGGAGGTGCTGCGGCTGTGCGGTCGGTTGCTGCCCAACCGGGAGGACGCGGAGGAGGCCTGCCAGGACACGCTGCTCGCGGTGGCGCGGGGCATCGACCGGTTCGAGGGCCGCTCGTCGTTTCACACCTGGCTGTACCGGCTGACCGCCAACCGGGCCCGCTCGACCTACCGCGCGCTGCGCCGACGGTGGCAGGTGGAGACCGCCGGGGCCCCGCTGCCGGACCGGCCCGACCCGCGCCGCACCAGCGTGGTCGCCGGTACCCGACTCGATCTGCTGGAGGCCCTCGACGCGGTCCGACCGGACCTGGCCGAGGCGCTGACCCTGCGGGACGTGCTCGACCTCGACTATCGCGAGATCGCCGAGTTGCTCGACATCCCCGTGGGCACGGTCAAGTCCCGCATCCACGAGGCCCGCCGGCAGGTCCGGCAGCGGCTCACCGGTGCCGACTGACTCGCCCGGCCGGCTCCGCCCGACGGTGTTGGCCCTGGCCGTCGTGCTCGTCGCGGGTGCCGGCGGTTGCGCCGACGAGCCGGTCGCGCCGCTGCCGGTACGCCCACCCGCGCCCACCAGCGCGCCGCCGCCCTCCCCACCGTCGACGCGGCCGAGCGGAACACCTGTCGGTACGCCACCGACGGTCGGGACGGTGCCGACCACGCGGCCGGCACCGGCGCCCCGGGCGCCCACCCCGCAGCGGAGCACCCGCGCCCCGACACCCACCCCGAGCATGTCCGAGTCCTGCCTCGGCGCGGTCCGGTACGAGCTGCCCCTGTCCGACCCCGGGCCGTTGCCGTCGTCGCTCTGCTTCGCCACCGGCGGGGTGCTGCGTCTGCGGGACATCGGACCGGGTGAGGTGACGGTGGACCGAGAGGACCTGGTGGACAGCAACTACGAGGCCGGCGTGGTCGACCTCCGGTTCCTCCGGACCGGCACCCTGGAGGTGTTCATTCCCCGGGAGGCGGGCACCCACGTGATCACCGTGGTGGTGCGATGACCTGTCGTCGCGTCCGTACCCCGTCGAGCAGGGTGTCCACGAACTCGTTGCCGGCACCGGGCGGCGGCACGACCTGCGCGTAGAGCAGCCCGGCGACGCTGCCGGCGGCGGCCTCCACCAGCACCGGCCGCCCGTACGGGCAGTCGAAGCGGGCGACCACCCAGTCCAGACCAGCGCGCCGCACCCGCCGAAGTGGCGCGGGAGCGCAGTCGGCGTGCGGTTGCGCGGCGACGAACGCACCCGCATCGGTGTGTCGGGCGGTCACCGACAGCCCGAGGAAGGCACCCGGCACACTCGGGTCGGTGGCCCACCGACGCGGCTCCGGCGAGATCACCAACGCCGGTTCGAGCCGTCCTGACGCGTCGTACCGCCCCGCCCAGCCGGTCCCGGTCGCCCGCCAGCCGTCCGGCAGCGCGACGGTCAGCGGACCGCTGGTCGCCGTACCGTCTGGCGTAGCCGAGTCCGCCGCCACAGTGCCGGCCGCCGCCGCCAGCACCACCGTCAGCGCGACCGCGCGTAGCCACGGTACGCGGGCCAGGCCCGCTGACGCCGCAGCGGCGTCCGCCCTGACCGGAGCAGCGGTGACCGCCACCCCGACGGGCGAGGGCACCCGCACCGGGGCCGCGGTGGCCGAGACCGCGTCCGCTGCCCGGATCTGCCGCACCGCCCGGATCAGGGCCGCGCGGAACGCCCCAGCGTCCGGATACCTGTCGTCCGGCCGGCTCGCGTCGGCCCGCCGTAACACCGCCATCACGGCCGGCGGCACCGGATCGCCCGCAATCTTGGCGCGAAGGTGCCCGTCAGGGGGCGGTTCCGCACCAAGATCGCCAGGGTGGGACCCTTCGAGGAGTCGGCGGCCGAGTTTGCCGAGGGCGTACACGTCGGCGCGCTCGTCCACGACCGCCAGGTGGTCGTCCTGCTCGGGTGCCATGTAACCGGGCGTGCCGGCGCGCATGGTGAGCCCGGAGGCGACGGCGAGCGCCTTGGCCAGACCCAGGTCGGCGATGACCACCCGCTCACCGTCGGCGGTCGAGCGGAACAGGATGTTGCCGGGTGTCAGGTCACGGTGCACCACTCGGTGCCGGTGCAGCACCGCCACCCCGGCGGCGATCTCGGCGAGCAGATTCAGGGCGGTCGCCATGGGAAGGGGCCCGGCGGCGAGCCGCTCCCGGAGGCTGCCCCCGTCAGCCCAGTCGAGCACCGTGTAGGGCCGTCCGTCCGCCAGCTCCCCCACCAGGCGTACCCGGACCAGCCGGTCGTCCTCCATCCGGCGGAGCAGCCGGGCCTCGTCCAGGAAGCGTTCCCGGACGCGTACGTCGTGGTGCCAGTTCTCCGCCAGCACCTTGATCGCCACCCGGACTGCCAGCGTCGGGTCGTAGGCCAGCCAGACGGTCGCGAACGAGCCCACCCCGAGCAGGCGCTCCACCCGGTACGCCCCGATCCGCCCCGGCACCCCCACCCGCCCCACCCCACCCTCTCCCGTCACCCTCCCCCTCCCCCGTCCGCTGAGCAACCACCACCGGCGCATGAGGACACGGCGAACCACGGGGGTGGGCGGGGAGACGAAGAGAGTAGGAACTCGATGCCGAGGAGGCGATCTCTGTGCACCGTTTCGTCCATGTCGCGGTCGCGACCGTTCTGGGCCTCGCCGGGGCAGCTCCGGCCGAGGCCGCACCACCGCCGCGTCCGGCCCCCTCGGTGGTGGTGGGCGCGCAGCCGCCGGTCAGCGCCGACACCGGTGTGTTGAGCGTGCGGGGCGCCGGGCCGTACCGGATCGGCGCCGGTCTCGACCGGCTCACCGCCGCCGGATTGATCGACTGGTCCGTCGCCACCTGCGACGGTGTGGTCCGGGCCGGTGCCACCGGCGCCTGGGCGGGGGTGATCCTGCTGGCCTTCCGGCACGGCCGGCTGGTCGAGGTGACCACCGCCACCGTCCCGCCCTACTCCCCCGCCGGTGCGCGAGTCGGCATGTCCTTCGCCGACCTGGAGACGATCTACGGCCCGCGCGGCGGTCTGATCAGCAACGACGCGGGCACCGCAACGGCGTACCTGGTCCGGGTGGGCGCGCGGGTGGAGCTGTTCACCGGGCATCCGATCCGGTCCGGCGTGGGCGCCTTCCAGGTCGGTCCGGCGTCCTTCGTGGAACGTGGCTTCCGGCAGGGCGGCACCTGCTGAGGCGGCCTACGGACGGGGAACGACGCGGGGCGTCCGGTCATCCGGGCGCCCCGCTTCGCCGGGCACGGTCGGGTCAGCTACATCGTTGCGTGCTAGACAATGGTGTGTGGCACACAGTATGGTGTGACACATGGTCAGCGATGACGTGCTACGGACCCACCTACAGGAACTACGTCGGGGCACCGTCGTGGTGGCCAGCCTGGTCGCGCTGCGCCGGCCCGACTACGGCTACGCACTGCTGCAACGACTCGCCGGGCACGGCTTCCCGGTCGACGCGAACACCCTCTATCCCCTGCTGCGCCGGCTGGAGGAGCAGGGGCTGCTGACCAGCGAGTGGAACACCGAGGAGAGCCGGCCCCGGAAGTTCTACCGCACCAGCGACTCCGGCGAGCAGGTGCTGCAACGCCTGCTCGACGACCTCACCGCCGTACAGACCTCGCTGCGCACCCTGATCGAAGGAGCCCCCGAATGACCTCGCTGACCGACCGCTACCTGGCTGCCACCCTGCGCTCGGTACCCATCGCGCGACGCGAGGAGATCGCCACCGAACTACGCGCCTCCATCGGAGACATGATCGACGGCCGGACCGCCGAAGGGCTCGACGCCGCGACGGCCGAACGCGCCGTCCTCACCGAGCTGGGCAACCCCGCCCAGCTGGCCGCCCGATACGCCGACCGCCGTCTGCAACTCATCGGGCCGGCGTACTACCTGGCCTGGCAGCGGCTGCTGATCGTGCTGCTCAGCACCATTCCGGCCATCGTCGGGGTGCTGATCGGCGTCCTCCAGGCCACCGTCGCCGACAACCCGGCCGGCGCGATCGGCGAGGGCATCGTCACGGCGTTCAACGTCGCGGTGCAGATCGCCTTCTGGGTGACCCTGGTCTTCGCGGTGCTGGAACGCATCGGCACCCCGCTGAACCTGCCCGAGTGGAGCGTCGACCAGCTACCCGAGCTGCCCAGCGAACGGGATGTCACGCTCACCGACGTGTGCGCCTCGATCGTGTTCCTCGGCCTGTTCATCGCCGTCCTGCCGTGGCAGCACTTCCAGTCGGTGGTCGGGCCCGACGGCGAGCGCCTGCCGATCCTCGATCCGGCGCTGTGGACATTCTGGCTGCCGCTGCTGATCGTCGTCCTGCTGGCCAGCATCGCCCTGGAGATCGGCAAGTACCGTGCCCGCCGGTGGACCTGGCCGTTGGTCGCCGGAAACGCCGTGCTGAGCCTGGCGTTCGCGGTGCCGGCGATCTGGCTGCTGCTCGACGACCGGCTGCTCAACCCGGAGTTCGTCGCCCGCTTCGCCTGGCTGCGCGACGGCGGTCTCGACACGGTCGCCCGGATCAGCATCGTGGTGATCGTCGCGATCACCCTGCTGGACGTCGCCGACAGCGTGGTCAAGGCGCGTCGATCCGCGCGCTGAGCAGGAGCGGGCCTGGACCGACGAACGTACGATGATCAGCGGAAGTACCGACTCACACCGAGGGAGCGGCCGTGGAACTGATCATCGGACTGGTGTGCCTGTTGTTGATCGTCGTGGCGGTGCTCGGCTTCGGCGTGTCGATCTACAACGGGCTGGTCCGGGCCCGCAACGCGTACCGTAACGCCTTCGCCCAGATCGACGTGCAGCTCGTCCGGCGACACGACCTGATCCCCAACCTGGTCGAGACCGCCAAGGGCTACCTCAAGCACGAACGGGAGACCCTCGAAGCGGTGATCAACGCCCGCAACGCCGCTGTCAACGCGCAGGCCACCGCCGCCGCGGCTCCCGGCGACCCGGCGGCGATGCAGCAGCTCAGCGGCGCGGAGAACGCGCTCACCGCCACCCTGGGTCGACTGTTCGCGCTCTCCGAGGCGTACCCGGACCTGAAGGCCAACCAGAACATGATGCAACTGTCGGAGGAGCTGACCTCCACGGAGAACCGGGTCGCGTTCGCCCGGCAGGCGTACAACGACGCGGTGATGGCCTACAACAACAAGCGCGAGGTGTTCCCCTCCAGCGTGGTGGCGGGCATGTTCTCGTTCGGCCCGGCGGAGCTGTTCCAGCCGGACGACCCGCAGCAGCGCCAGGCGCCGCAGGTCTCGTTCTGATCGGGCCGCGATGAACTTCTTCGAGCGACAGCGGCAGGTGCGCCGGCTGTCGACCCGGCTGGTGCTGCTGTTCGTGTTGGCCGTGGTCGGGATCGTGGTGGTGGTGAACGTCGCGGCGTTGGTCGCCTTCAACGCCACCACCGCCGATCCCGGCCAGCTCGCCGGGTTCATCGCCATGGTCACCGTCGCCACCCTCGCCGCGATCGGGCTGGCCGCCCTGGTCCGTACGCTCGCGTTGCGCGGCGGCGGCGGGAAGGTGGCCCGCGAGCTGGGCGGGGTGCCGGTGCCGACGAACACCACCGACCCCGAGCTGCGCCGGCTGCGCAACGTCGTCGAGGAGATGGCGCTGGCCTCCGGCGTACCGGTGCCCGAGGTCTACGTGCTGCCGGAGGAGACGGCGATCAACGCCTTCGCCGCCGGATGGACCCCGTCCGACGCCGCCGTCGCCGTCACCCGGGGCGCGTTGCAGCGACTCAACCGGGACGAACTCCAGGGCGTGATCGCCCACGAGTTCAGCCACGTCGTCAACGGCGACATGCGGCTCAACATCCGGTTGATGGGCCTGCTGTTCGGCATCCTCTTCCTGACCGTGATCGGTCGCGGGCTGGCCCGCGCCGGGGTCATCGGCGGCGGCCGGTCGCGCGGCAACAACAGCGGCGGCAGCGCCGCCCCGCTGGCGCTGGTGGGCCTGGCCCTGCTGGTGGCCGGCTACGTCGGGGTGCTCGCCGGGCGGCTCATCCAGGCCTCGGTCTCCCGGCAGCGGGAGTACCTGGCCGACGCCTCCGCGGTGCAGTACACCCGCCAGACCCGGGGCATCGCCGGGGCGCTGAAGAAGATCGGGGGGCTCAGCGACGGCTCCGAGCTGAGGTCGCCGAAGCGCGACGAGGTGGGGCACATGCTCTTCGGCGAGGCGGCCCGCACGTCGTGGTTCGCCACCCATCCCCCGCTCGCCGACCGGATCAGGGCGCTGGAGCCGTCGTTCGACCCGGCCGAGCTGCAACAACTGTCACGGCGATGGGCGGCGGCGCCGCCGTCCGGCCGTCAGGAGGACGTCGCCCTCGGCCTGGCCCCCGCCGGCGCACCGCAACGCCCGGATCCGGCGGACCGCCAGAACACAGCGGCGCGCCCGGACACAGCGGCGCGCCCGGACACGCCGGACCGCCCGGAGAAGGCGGGCCGGGCGCGGCCGGCTCGGCCCGGGTCACCGGCCGGCGGCGGGCGGATCCGCGTCGCACCGGGCGAGGTGCTGGACCGGGTCGCCGCCCCCACCGCGACCGCCTACACCCACGCCGCAGCGATCCTCGACCGGATCCCGGATCCGCTGCTCGGCCGGGCCCGCGACCGGCAGGCGTCCGTACCGTTGCTGCTCGGCCTGCTGCTCAGCGCCGAGCCGGAGGTCCGGCAGCACCAGTACGCCGCGGTGGCCCAGCGGCACGGCCAGCACCTGGCCGACGCTGCCCTGCGCGCGGCGGACGACCTGGTCGAGTTCCCCGCCGAGCTGCGGTTGCCGCTGGCCGAGCTGGCCTTCCCGGCGCTCCGCGACCGGCCCGACCCCGAGCTGGAGTCACTGCTGGCGGCCGTGTTCACCCTGATCCAGGCGGACGGCGCGATCAACGTGACCGAGTACTGCCTGTCCCGGCTGCTGCTGGCCGAGTTGGAGGAGTCACTGCGGCCGGACTCCCGGTGGCGTACCGACCGGCGCAAGCTCACCGACACGCGCTCGGCGGCGGTCGCCCTGCTGGCCGTCCTCGCGCAGGTCGGGCACCCTGACCAAGGCGAGGCGGAACGGGCCTACCAGGCCGGCGTCGGCACGCTGCTGCCGGGCACCGACCTGCCGTACGCACCGCCGGAGAACGGCGTACTCGCCCTGGAGACCGCCTGGCCGGTGCTCGACGGGTTGCGTCCCGGCGACAAGGAACGGCTGGTGGCGGCCACCGTCGCGGTGATCAGCCAGGACGGGATGATGACCGTGCCCGAGATCGAGTTGCTGCGGACGATCTGCGGCGTGCTGCACTGTCCGCTGCCGCCGATGGTCGGCGACGTCACGGGCTGACCGTCGCCCCGCCCTTCCCCGCCCGACCGCCCCTCGCCCGGCGGTACGGCCCGGTCCGCCGGTGCTCAGCCCTCGTGGGCCCGCACGAGAACGGACACAGACAGTGATTGTCACTACGAGTCACGGCAACGCGGACGACCTCTATCCCACCTCGCACGCTTTGCTCTGCTTCAACCCACGCACTGGCGCCTGAACAGGGGTGCTGCAAGGTCCACGGCCACACATGTCGCATCCGCTGATACTTTCCGTGACCATTGCGTCCGTTGAAGCAGAGCAAAGTGAGGACAGGGGTACTGGTTGGGGAAGATCGGGAGGCGCTGTCCGTGAGGATCGGTGGGCGGACGGACGGCCTGATCTCACCCGACGCGAATGGCGATCGGCGGGGGGATGGCATGCTGCCCAGGGTGACCACCGAGACCGCCGAGACCAGCGACGAGTGGCGCCGGGCCGAGACCGGTGACGACTGGCGACGGCCGGGGCCGACGCCGGAGCAGCAACGGCTGGACCTGTTCGCCGGTCTGGCCGCGACGGCTCTTGCCCTGCTCAGCCTGACGTTGGCCCGCAGCACCGGGGCATTCTTGCTGGGCCCACCGCCGTCCGGTGTCGAACAGCTCTTCTGGACCGTCGCGGTGCCGCTGCCGTTGATCTGGCGACGTCGCTTCCCCGTCGCCGCCACGCTGGCCGTGTCGGCCGCGTTCATCGGTTCGCAGGTGCGCGCCGTTCCCGAGTGGCAGCTCTCCGCCTGGGCGCTGTTCATCGCCATCTACACGCTGGGCGCCTGGGGCCGGGACCGTCGATTGTCCCGCCGACTGCGGATCGGCGTGATCGTTGCGATGTTCACCTGGATGGGGATCGCCTTGTCGATCAACTACCGGACGCTCACCGCGGAGTCCTTCGACGACGCGGTCGGCCCGGTGCCGCCGGTGCTCGCCGCGATCGTCACCGGCATCCTGGTCAACGCGCTGTACTTCGGGTTCGCGTACTTCTTCGGCGAGACTGCCTGGGTGGCCGCTCGTCGTGAGCACCAGGTGGCCGAGCAGGCGGAACGGCTGCGCCGGTCACAGGCCGAGGTACGCGAGCACGCGGTGGTCGGCGAGCGGGTACGCATCGCCCGTGAGCTGCACGACGTGGTCGCCCACCACGTGTCGGTGATGGGCGTGCAGGCGGCGGCCTGCCGCCGGGTCTTCGACAAGGATCCGGCGAAGGCCCGCGCCGCCCTCACCGCCATCGAGGAGACCGCCCGTCAGGCGGTCGACGAGTTGCGCCGGATGCTCGGCGTGCTACGGGCCCGCGACGGCGACCCGGACAACGCCCGACAGCCGGCCGGGATCGACCGGATAGCCGCCCTGGTGGACCGGGCCGGCGAGGCCGGGCTACGCGCCACCCTGGGGGTGTACGGCGATCCGCAGTCGCTGCCCGAATCGGTTTCCCAGGCGGCGTTCCGGGTGGTGCAGGAGGCGGTGACGAACGTGTTGAAGCACGCCACCGGAGCGAGTCTGCTCGACGTCCGGGTCCGCTATCTGGCACAGGAGATGGAGGTCGAGGTGAGTGACGACGGTCGGGGCAGCCGCTCGGCGAACGCCGACGGGATGGGACTGATCGGGATGCGGGAACGGGTCGCGACCCACGGCGGTGAGTTGGAGGTGGGTCCGCGTACCGGGGGTGGCTGGCGGGTGCGGGTCCGTTTCCCACTGCCGGCAGGGAGTTCGACGTGAGCCCGATCCGCGTGCTCCTCGCCGACGACCACCACCTGGTGCGGACCGGTTTCCGGGTGATCCTGGAGATCGAGGACGACATCGAGGTGGTCGGCGAGGCCGCCGACGGGGAGCGGGCCGTCGGCATGACCCGGGCGCTGCGTCCGGACGTGGTGCTGATGGACGTGGAGATGCCCGGGATGGACGGGCTGGAGGCCACCCGGCGGATCAGCACCGACTGCGAGCCGGGCGGGCCGGCCGTGTTGATGCTGACCACGTTCGACCGCGACGACTACCTCTTCGCCGCGCTGCGTGCCGGGGCCAGTGGCTTCCTGCTCAAGAACGGCACACCCGAGACCCTGGTCGACGCGATCCGGGTGGTGGCCCGCGGCGACGGGCTGCTCGCGCCGGAACTCACCCGGCGGGTGATCGCCACCTTCGCGCGCCCCGGCGACAGACCCGGTGATGACGTCGGTTCGGCGGCGGCGCTGGACAGCCTGACTCCCCGGGAACGGGAGGTCCTGGTGCTCGTCGCCGGGGGCGCCAGCAACGCCGAGATCGCCGCCGACCTGCACCTGGGCGAGGCGACGGTGAAGTCACACGTGAGCCGGGTGCTGGCCAAGTTGGGTCTGCGCGACCGGGTGCAGGCGGTGGTCTTCGCGTACGAGCACGGGGTGGTGCGGCCCGGCGGGTGAACGGCCTCCACCGGGAGAGGGAGTCATGATCTCCATCCGAGGGCGGACGGCAGCCGGCCACCGACGACCTAGCGTTGCCCCATGACCAGCGTGCTCCGTCTCGACGGCGTCGACCGCAGCTTCGGCGACCGTCAGGTACTCAAGGACGTCTCGTTCGACGTCGTCGCCGGCCGGATGACCGGCTTCGTCGGCGGCAACGGTGCCGGCAAGACCACCACCATGCGCATCATCCTCGGCGTGCTAGCCGCCGATGCCGGCCAGGTGACGTGGCGGGGTGAACCGCTGAGCCGGGACGCGCGGCGGCGCTTCGGCTACATGCCCGAGGAACGCGGCCTGTACCCGAAGATGAGCGTCCGGGAACAGGTGACCTACCTGGGTCAGCTGCACGGGCTGACCGCCGCCGCCGCCCGCCGGGCCACCGACGGGCTGTTGGAGCGGGTGGGACTCGCCGAACGGGGCGACGACCTGCTGGAGACGCTCTCCCTGGGCAACCAGCAGCGCGCGCAGATCGCCGCCGCGCTGGTGCACGACCCGGAGGTGCTGGTGCTGGACGAACCCTTCTCCGGCCTCGACCCGCTGGCCGTGGACACGGTCGTCGGCGTGCTGCGGGAACGGGCCACCGCCGGCTGCCCGGTCCTCTTCTCCAGTCACCAGCTCGACGTGGTCGAGCGGCTCTGCGACGACCTGGTGATCATCGCGGACGGCTCGATCCGCGCCGCCGGCAGCCGCGAGCAGTTGCGCGCGGCGTACACCACGCCCCGCTTCGAGCTGGTGGTGGAGACCGACGCCGGCTGGCTGCGCGACCACCCCGGGGTGAGCCTGGTGGACCTCGACGGCGCGCGAGCCGTGTTCGACCTGGCCGCCGGCACCGACGAGCAGCCGGTGCTGCGCGCGGCGCTGGACCGCGGCCCGGTCCGCGCGTTCCGCCCGGTCACCCCCTCCCTCGCCGAGATCTTCCGAGAGGTCGCCAAATGAACACCATGCAGGCCACCCGCCTGGTCGCCGCACGGGAGATCCGGGTCAAGCTGCGTGACCGCACCTTCCTGATCAGCACCGTGGTCTTCCTGCTGATCGCCGCGGCGGCGACGATCCTGCCACCGCTGCTGTCCGGCGGGCCGTCCACCGTGGCGGTGACCGAGGCGGCGGCGGGTCCGCTGCGGGCGGCCGGGCTGGAGGTGCTCGCCGTACCCGATGACGCCGCCGCCGAGCAGGCGGTGCGCGACGGCGACGCGGACGCCGCCGTGGTCGCCGGCCCGGCCGTGCTCGCCATGGACGACGCCCCCGACGACGTGATCTCCGCGTTGAGCACCGAACCCCCGGTCCGGCTGCTGAACCCGGACGCGGTGGACCCGGTGGTGGCCTTCCTGGTGCCGTTCGCGTTCGCCTTCATCTTCTTCATCACCTCGCAGACCTTCGGGGTGCAGATCGCGCAGAGCATCATCGAGGAGAAGCAGACCCGGATCGTGGAGATCCTCGTCGCCGCGGTGTCGGTCCGCGCCCTGCTGGCCGGGAAGATGCTCGCCGGTACGATCCTGGCGCTCGGACAGATCGCCCTGGTGGCCGTGGTCGCGGTGGCCGGCATGGCGTTCGGCGACAACACCACCCTGCTGTCGCTGCTCGGCCCGGCGATCGGCTGGTTCGTGCCGTTCTTCCTGCTCGGCTTCGTGCTCATCGCGTCGATGTGGGCGGCGGCCGGCGCGCTGGTGAACCGGTTGGAGGACATCGGTGGCGTGTCGACGCCGGTACAGCTCGCGGTGATGCTGCCGTTCTTCGCGGTGATCTTCCTCAACGACAACGTCACCGCCATGCGGGTGCTGTCCTACCTGCCGTTCTCCTCGCCGACGGCGATGCCGCTGCGGCTGTTCACCGGTGACGCGGCCGGCTGGGAACTTGTCGTCTCGCTGGCCCTGCTGCTGGTCGCGGCGGCCGGATTCCTGCTCGCCGGTGCCCGCGTGTACGAGGGCTCGCTGCTGCGCACCAACGGCCGCACCTCCATCCGCACCGCCTGGCGCGAACGCGAAACCCTGGGCTGAGGCCACCGCTGCCCCAGCGCGGCGCTCAGGCAGCAGTTCCCCCGAACTTGCCGCCTGAGCGCCGCGCGATGCAGCAGTTTCCCCGAAGTTGCCGCCTGAGCGCGGCGCGATGCAGCAGTTTCGCCGAAGTTGCTGACGGGGCGGGGACGGTCAGCGGTGGGGCGGGATCGCTGCCCAGTTGGTGGGGAGGTGCGGGACGGGCCAGGTGGGGTCGGGTTGCCAGGTCGACCAGGACTCGTCCCACCAGCGCTCACCGGCGTCGAGCAGGGCGGCGATCCGGTCGCCCTCGGCGCGGATCGCCGCACCCTGGCCCGGGTAGCGCCCCTCCACCAGCCGCTGGGCGAACATCTCCACGTCCTTGAAGACGTACCGGTCGGCGTCCACCGCCCACCAGAGGTCCAACTCGTGGTCGAGGGTGTCCACCCCGATCGGCGTACGCCGGAACGGGTCCTGGAGGTTGAAGTACCAACCGGCGAAGGTGCGCTGCGGGCCGGACCAGAACACGTCGACCGAGTGCGCCTCGCCGGGCCGTTGCAGCATCAGCTTGCCGTGACCCGTCCAGGCGGTGTGCCCGGCGAGCTGCCACGGGTGCCGCCCGCACGGAAACTCGCCCGACTCGGGGAAACCGAACTCGGCGCCGGTCGGCAGGAAGAGCGCGAGCAGGTCGGGTGAGTCCTCGACGCAGATCGTCGGGCAGCCGAACCACACCTCACCGCGCAGGATCTCCCGCCGCACCAGCACGTCACCCGGCGCGAACCGGCCAGCCGTCGTCACGCTCGCAGATGCCGCGCTACTTCTTGCCGACAAGCTTCTGGGTGATCGGCCGCCCGGCCTCGCTGGCGAGCCGCAGGATCACCGCGCCGACCGGATCCTGCTCCCCGTCCTTGAGCCCGACCTCCGTCGAGTTGACCCGCATCGGCGACTGGCCGGTCGGCTTCATCACGTACGCCGCGGTCTTGCCGGCGAACAGCGTGCCACCACCGAAGACCTGGACCTCCACCTCGGCCATCTCGGCCCAGGTGGCGGCCCGGGCGTTGCCGTTACGGACGTACACCATCCCGCCAGGGTAGAGGTAGCCTGCCTCGAAGCCCCTCACCAACACGACGACGAACCAGCCGACAGCGCAGATGCCGAGCGCCAACGACGGGATCGCCAACCAGATCAGCGGCCGCCAGGAGGACGCGAGCGCGAAGAGGGCGACCGACACCACGACCGCCACCGTGCCGACGGCGACGATCGTGAGCGCGGACCTGATGGGATTGCCGCTGCTGCGCTTGTCGATCAACGTACCGAGCCCGCGTTCCGCAGCCAGGCTGGCCACCTTTTCCGGCACTTCCTGCCGCGCGTCGACACTGCTCATGCCCGCCCCGTTTCGGTCGACTCGAGAATCAGCGGCGAGCATATCCATGGTGGACAGTTGCTGCTGCCCCGCGTTGCGCGGCCTGCGGGAGCCGACGAGTGGCCGGGTGTGACGTCCGGCTACCGGTGAGCGCCGCCGGACGTCAGTTCTCGGGCAGGGTACGCATGGTACGCAGCGGGGAGAAGACGACCCAGAGCACGCCGAGCAGGGCGCCGAGACTGGCGACCCAGAGGGCGGGCCGTACCCCGATCGCCGCGCCGAGGGTCCCGCCGAGCACGGCGCCGATCGGCCGGATGCCGTAGTTGACGGTGCGGCGGAAACCGGAGACCACGGCGAGCATCGCCACCGGGGTGGCGGCGATCTGCACCGATCCGACGGCGATATCGAGGATCATGACGCCCAAGGCGGATACGAACTCCGCGGCGAACAGCAGCGCGAGCACCTGCGGTTGTGGCCCGGTGGCCAGCGGCACCAGGACCAGTGGGGCCGGGAAGGCGACGAAACCCAGGAGCACCGCGGGGCCGATGCCGATCCGGCGGCTGACCGGGCCGGTGACGGCCGCGCCGAGCAGTCCGCCGAACGAGCCGGCTCCGATGATCAGGCCCAGCACCCCCGGGGACACTCCCAGACTGGTGGTCACGTACAGCACGAACAACGCGGCGAACATGTAGTTGAACAGGTTGAGCGTGGTGGTGCCGAGCAGCGTAGCCCGCAGGACCGCCGAGCGGACCACGTACCGCACGCCGGCGGCCATGCCTCGGCCGGGTCCGCTCTCCACGGGATGCTCGGTGACCGTTATCCGGGCCAGAAAGACCGCCGAGGTCAGGTAGGTGAGCACGCCGGAGAGGAGTGCGACCGGGGCGGTGAGCACCTGCACGAGCACGCCACCGATGCTCGGGCCGGCCACGTCGGACATGGCCCTGCTGCCGTTGATCAGACTGCTGGCGTCCACGTATTCCTGCCGCCGGACCAGGGCCGCGAACAGGCTGACGTGCGCCACCTCGAAGAACATCGAGAGGGTGCCGATCAGGAAGGCCACCCCGCAGAGCAGCGGCAGGTTCAGCGTGTCCGCCCACCAGAGCAGCGGCACGGCCAGCAGCAGGACCGCCCGACCGACATCGGCGACGATCATCACGTGGCGTCGGCGCGGGTACCGGTCCACCCAGGCGCCGGCCGGCAGGGAGAAGAACAGGTTCGGCAGCAGCGAGGCGGCGGTCAGGTAGCCCATCTCGGCGGGTCCGGCGCCGAAGGCGAGCACGGCCAGCAGCGGCACGGCGAGGACGGTGATCTGGTCGCCGAAGAGCGAGACGGTCTGCGCGGACCAGTAGCGGCGGAAGGCCGCCTGCCGCAGCAGCCGTGGGACGCGCGGCCGGCGCGGCGGCGCCGGGTCGGCCAGGGTGAGCGATCCGGTCACGATCCGTCTCCGCTCGCCGTCTCCTGCGGAGGTACGGCGCCGCGCGGCAGCGCCATCTGGACGAACGTCACCGGGCGGGAGCCGGGCGGGCGCTTCGCCGGGTCGGCGATCCGTTCGTCGTACCGGGCCAGCAGCGCGTCGATCTGTCCCGTGATCTCCCTGAGCTCAGCGGCGGTGACGTGCAGCGACGCGTCGCCGAAGCCGGCGGCGGCCCGCCACTCGGCGGGCTCGTCGGCGCGGATCGCCAGGTAGTCCTGCGCCCGTTGCAGGTAGAGGGCGACCATCACGCTGTTGATCTGATCCGTGGCCTCCCGCATGGCCGGATCGTCGGAGTCGTCGTCCCAGGAGGTGTACTGGGTGGTGGCGCGCCAGGGCCGTTCCCGACCGTCCGCCCCGGGCACCCGTTCGGCGAACCCGTACTTGGCGAGTTGCCGCAGGTGGAACGAGCAGTTCGGCACGTTGTCGTCGAGCCGAGCCGCCGCCTGCGTCGCGGTCATCGGCCCTTCGCCACGCAGCAGCCCGATCAGCCGCATCCGCAGCGGATGGGCGTACGCCCGCAGGGCGCGTGGGTCAGTGACCTTGAGCGAGCGCTGAGGTACCTCGTCAGCCATACAGTAGAGAATGCTTTAGAAAGACATCTCTAGCAACTACCAGATGACGGCCCGGCTCCGCTCGCACACCGTCAATCCCGTCGGGACGGCCAAATCTTGGACAGATTCCGTTCTTCGCTAACGGGAATCTTCCAAGATCTCCGCTAGGCCACGAAGAAGACTCGGCCGTCGCGGTCAGGCCATGAGATACACCTCCCGGATAACAAGATCCGGGAGGTGCGTGTATCCAGGCGAACGGCCCGCGACTGCGGCGACCATGATCTCGTCGCTGAGGTCTGTCATCCAGCACGGCTCGGAGCCTGACCCCGGCCGCGGTTCGCCCAGGGTACAGCCCGCAACAGAAGGCCCCCGAGCAGGAGCAACGCGGCGGCGAAGACGACCTCCCGATCGAACACCTTGGTGGCAAGGCTCAGCAAAAGCACGACTGCTCCCACCGCGACAGCCGACGTCCCGATGCCACTGACGATCTGCCCGAACCTTCCAGCCACCACGGCAGTCTAGTCACCGTCGGTCGACCTGTCGGGAACACCGCACATGCTCAGGCTTTCAGCGATCGCCGCCCACAACCCGCGGCTCAGCCGACGGCGGCCATGATCTCGTCGCTGACGTCGAAGTTGGCGTAGACGTTCTGCACGTCGTCGCAGTCCTCCAGGACGTCGATCAGCTTGAAGACCTTGCGCGCGCCCTCCTCGTCAAGCGGCACGTTGACGCTGGGGATCAGGGAGGACTCGGCCGACTCGTACTCGATGCCGGCGTCCTGCAGGGCGGTCCGCACCGCGAGCAGGTCGCCCGGCTCGGAGATCACCTCGAACGCCTCGTCGAGGTCGTTGACCTCCTCGGCGCCCGCGTCGAGGACGGCCAGCATCACGTCGTCCTCGGTGGTGCCGGCCTTGGGCACGATCACCACGCCCTTGCGGGAGAACATGTACGACACCGAGCCGGCGTCGGCGAACGAGCCGCCGTTGCGGGTCAGCGCGGTGCGTACCTCGGTGGCGGCGCGGTTGCGGTTGTCGGTCAGGCACTCGATCAGCAGCGCGACACCGTTCGGGCCGTACCCCTCGTACATGATCGTCTGGTAGTCGGCGCCGCCGGCCTCCAGGCCGGAGCCGCGCTTGACGGCCCGGTCGATGTTGTCGTTGGGGACCGAGTTCTTCTTGGCCTTCTGGATCGCGTCGTAGAGAGTCGGGTTGCCGGCCGGGTCCCCACCACCGGTACGCGCCGCGACCTCCACGTTCTTGATCAGCTTGGCGAACATCTTGCCGCGCTTGGCGTCGATGACCGCCTTCTTGTGCTTGGTCGTCGCCCACTTTGAGTGGCCGGACATCTGTTACCTCCGTTGCTACCCGCCGTCTGCATCGACCGCACCGAGCGCCCCGCTCCGCACCGGCGCACACGGTGGTGCCGGTCAGCTCTGGTGGAAGCAGTGGCGGCCAGATGGCCCTGCCGAATCTCGACAATCCTACCGACGCGCGGCGAGTGGTCGTCACCCGCCGCACGTCAGCCGTCGGCCCGCTCTCCCCCGATCACCAAAAACGGACGAATTCACTCCCCCATGCCGTACGACCCCAGCACGCTGAACTCGGTCGTGCTGCGTTGCTCGCAGCGTTCCTCGAGCCGCGCCCGGAAGCGGCCGAACGACTCCAGCGACGGCAGTGGTCCGGGCAGGTCCGGACCGATGACGACGTCGACGAAGCTGAGCCCGTCGTCGAGCCGCAGGGTCAGGTAGCGGAACCCGGGCGGGCGCAGCCGGGCCAGGTCCCGGTGCACCACGTCGAGCAGGGCCAGATGCTCGTCGAGACAATCCGGGCGGACCCGGTAGGTGATGAGCAGGGTCTCCATGGTCGGCTCACCGCCCAACGGCCGGGACCGCGTCCCGGCCCGCAGTCCGGACCGCGGCGAGGAGTTCGGTGAGCATTGCCGTGATCACCTCCGCTCGGCCGTCGCCGGGCGCGATCCGCCCCTCGGCGGTCGGGTCGGACCGATCCGCACCGGACCAGTCGAAGTCGGTGAACAACCCCAGCTCGACGTGGTCCGGCAGGACCGCCATGCCCACCTCGGCGAGAATGGGCCGCAGGTGCTCGGCGGCCCGCCCACCCCCGCGTACGCCGTAGGTGAGCACACCGGCCGGCTTGCCGCGCCACTCGGCGTCCAGGTAGTCGATGGCGTTCTTGAGGACGGCCGGGATCGAGCTGTTGTACTCCGGGGTGACGAAGACGAACGCGTCGCAGGCCGCCGCGACCGTCGACCAGCGGCGGGTGTGCTCGTGACGGTAGTCGCCGAACCTCGCCGGCACCGGTTCGTCGAGCAGCGGCAGCCGCTGCTCGGCGAGGTCGACAAGCTCGACGGTCACCTCCCCCGCCCGCGCCGCCGGATGACCGGCCGCCGTGTCGGCCACCCATCCCGCCACCGTCGGGCCACGTCGCCCCGGGCGACTGCTGCCGACGACCAGGCCCACCTTGATCGGTCCGTGCTGTCGTGTGCTGTTCATGAGCCGATCCCACCGCCGTCGGAAGCATCCGGGGAGACCGGCGGGAGGGTAGCCCTGGCGGGGACAGGCTCCCGGAGCGCGAGCGCGGCAGACTGGACGGGTGATGGACGGCGAGTTGGGCGCGTTCCTGCGTAGCCGCCGGGAGGCGCTGCGACCCGAGCAGGTGGGGCTACCCACCAACGGCCGGCGGCGTACGCCGGGCCTGCGGCGGGCGGAGTTGGCCACGTTGGCCCAGGTCAGCGTGGAGTACCTGACCCGGCTCGAACAGGGCCGGGACACCCGCCCGTCGCCGGGCATCCTCGCCGCGCTGGCCGAGGCATTGCGCCTCGACGACGCCGACCGGCGGCACCTTCAGCAACTCGCGTCCGTCGATCACCGCCGCCAGCTGTGCGCGGGTGGGCGGCCGACCGTGTCGCGTACCGTCCGCCCGCAGGTCCGGACGCTGCTGGAGGCGCTGCGGGACCGGCCGGCGTACCTGACCAACCGGCTCGGCGACGTGCTGGCCTGGAACGAGCCGTTCGACCGGTTGGCCCGCCCGCTGGGGCTGCTCGACGGCGAGCGACCCAACCTCGTGTGGTTCCTCTTCGTCGACGAGCGCGCACCTCAGCACTTTCCCGACTGGGCCGACCTCGCCGACCAGCAGGTCGCCGACCTGCACCGGTTGCGCGCGGGCGACCCCACCACCGACGCGTTCGCCGAACGGCTCAGCCGTACCGTCGGGGAACCGTTCCGGTCCCGGTGGCAGCGCCGGCCGGTCGCGGTGCGGCCGAGCGGGGTGCGCTGGTTGCGGCATCCGGAGGTGGGGCCGCTGCGACTGTCGTACGAGACGCTGGAACTCGCCGACGACCAGCAGCGACTGGTGGTGCAGCAGCCCACCGACCCGGCCAGCGCCACCGCGCTGGACCGCCTCCTTGGCCGCCGCCCCGGCAGCCTCCGCTCCGTCGCCGGCTGACGCCAGTCCCAAACAGCGCCCCGGCCGGCACAAGATCCCCGCAGTTTCGGGGAAACTGCGGCATGGAGGCCGCAGAAGGCGGCAGTTTCCCCGAAACTGCCGGCACGCGTCGGCGCAGCGCGGCAGCGCGAGACGGGGTGGGGTGGATGGCGCGCGGGCGGCGCAACCCGTCGACCGGCAGCAGCACGCGGCGGCGCAGGGGTGGTGTCGGGGTCAGCGGGCGGCGCGGACCAGGTCGACGAAGTAGGCGTGCAGGCGGGGATCGCCGGTGAGTTCCGGGTGGAACGAGGTGGCCAGCAGGTTGTGCTGGCGTACGGCGACGATCCGGCCGGACGCGGGTCCGTCGGACACCGTGCCGAGGACCTGCACGTCCTCGCCGACCCGCTCGACCCAGGGCGCGCGGATGAAGACCGTGTGCAGCGGCCCGCCCGGGATGCCGGTGATCTCCACCGGCGCCTCGAAGGAGTCGACCTGCCGGCCGAAGGCGTTGCGCCGGACGGTCATCGCGATGCCGTCGAAGCCGCGCTGGTCCGGCCGGCCGTCGAGCACCTCGGCCGCCAACATGATCATTCCGGCGCAGGAGCCGTAGACCGGCATGCCGTCGGCGATCCGTTTGTCGATCGGGCCACGCAACTCGAAGATGTCGACCAGCTTGCTGATCGTGGTGGACTCCCCGCCCGGGATGACCAGGCCGTCGACCGCGTCCAGTTCCGCCGGCCGGCGTACCGGACGGGCCTGCGCGCCCGCCGCCGTCAGGGCCGCGACGTGCTCGCGGACGTCGCCCTGGAGGGCGAGCACACCGATCACGGGTGCCGTCACGTCACCAGCCGCGTTCGGCGAGGCGGTGCGGCTGCGGGATGTCGTCGACGTTGATGCCGACCATCGCCTCGCCGAGACCCCGGGAGACCTTGGCCAGCACGTCCGGGTCGTCGTGGAAGGTGGTCGCCTTCACGATGGCGGCGGCCCGCTGGGCCGGGTTGCCGGACTTGAAGATGCCCGAGCCGACGAAGACCCCCTCCGCGCCGAGCTGCATCATCATCGCCGCGTCGGCCGGGGTGGCGATGCCACCGGCGGTGAAGAGCACCACCGGCAGCTTGCCGGTCTCGGCGACCTCCCTGACCAGCTCGTACGGCGCCTGCAACTCCTTGGCCGCGACGAACAGCTCGTCGGCGGGCAGCGACGACAGGCGGCGGATCTCCTGGCGGATCCTCCGCATGTGGGTGGTGGCGTTGGAGACGTCGCCGGTGCCGGCCTCACCCTTCGAGCGGATCATGGCGGCGCCCTCGGTGATCCGGCGCAGCGCCTCGCCCAGGTTTGTCGCGCCGCAGACGAACGGCACGGTGAACGCCCACTTGTCGATGTGGTTGGCGTAGTCGGCCGGGGTGAGCACCTCGGACTCGTCGACGTAGTCGACCCCGAGGGACTGGAGGATCTGCGCCTCCACGAAGTGGCCGATGCGGGCCTTGGCCATCACCGGGATGGAGACCGCCTCGATGATGCCGTCGATCATGTCGGGGTCGCTCATCCGGGACACCCCGCCCTGGGCGCGGATGTCCGCGGGTACCCGTTCGAGAGCCATCACCGCGACCGCGCCGGCGTCCTCGGCGATCTTGGCCTGCTCGGGGGTGACCACATCCATGATCACGCCGCCCTTGAGCATCTCGGCCATGCCGCGCTTCACACGCGCGGTGCCGACGACCGGGGTGCCGGTGTTCGGGGAAGTCGTCTCGGACACGTCGTCGCTCCTCAGGCGTCCGCGGGGGGTGGCAGCGCAGATGCTACGCCCGGACCGACGCCGCTCCGACAGCCAATCAACCCCGTGGTGGCCTGCTGTGTGGCCGCCGTCACCCAGAGCCGGCGGCTCAGCGGATGGGCACGTCGGCAGCCGGGACGGTCAGGGTCGGATCGTCGATGTCGAAGTAGCGCGGCCAGGTGTGCCGGCGTCCCATCCGCAACAGCCGCACCAGTGGCCGGCCGCGCACCGACCGGGCGTCGCGGACCAGGTCGGTGTGCACCTGGCGGGCCAGGGCGAGCCGCCGGCTGGCCGCGATGACCGCCTCACAGTCGCCGTCGGTGGGATCGAGCCGCACCGCCCGCAGCTGCCGGGTCAGGTCGTTCTCGGCCGCCTCCCGCTCCTCCGGCTGGGCGTCGAGGGCGATCCGTGCCGCCGCGTACAACTCGACGCCGTAGCGGCGTTCGGCCAGCACCGCCGCGGCGGCGGCCCGCCGCAGCAGGTGGGCGTCCAGGGCCCGGGCGGCGAGCTGGGCACGGTCCTGGAGCCGCTCGACCCGGCCGGCGGTCCAGATCAGGTACACCGCCACCAGGGCGACGACCACCGTCGCGCCCACCACCCACCACATGCCCGGCATCGTAGTGCTGCTCCCGTTCCTCCCGATCAGTCCGGCCCCGCCCACTCCTGGTCGATCACCCGCCCGTCGGTCGCCTCGATCGCCGCTGCGTATACCTCCAGAACCCGGCGGGCAACCACGGGCCAGTCGAAATTCGCCACCACCTGGTCGCCGCAGGCGGTCAGCTCCGCCCGTTGGTCCGGATCGTCAAGCAGTTCGGCGATCGTCTGCCGCAGCGCCACCGCGTCGCCGGTGGGGAACAACCTGCCGGCCCGCCCGCCGTCGAGCACCCGGCGGAAGGCGTCGAGATCGCTGGCGACGACGGTGGTGCTGGCCGCCAACGCCTCGGTGAGGATCATGCCGAACGACTCGCCGCCGGTGTTGGGCGCCACGTAGAGGTGCACGCTGCGCAGCATGCGCGCCTTCTCCGGCTCGGGCACCAGCCCGAGGAAGGTGACCCGGTCGCGCAGGTCGGTCGGAAACCGGTTGAACAGGTCGTCCGGGTCGCCGGGGCCGGCGACCAGCAGGCGCAGCCCGGGACGCTGCCGGGCCAGCTCGACGAAGGCGTCGCGCAGGATCGGGAACCCCTTGCGAGGCTCGGTGAAGCGGCCCAGGAAGCCGAGGGTGCCGCCGGTACCCGGGCCGCACTCCCCCGGCCAGCCCGGCAGCGGCTCGACCCCGGCGTACTTGGCCACCGCCACCCCGTTCGGGATCTCCACCGCGCCGCCGTCGAGGTGCTCGACCTGCACCTTGCGGGCCAGGGCGCTCACCGCGATCCGTGCGGTGATCCGCTCCAGCAGGATCTGGAGCACCCCCTGGGCGGCGGCGAGCACCCGGGAGCGGGTCATCGCGGTGTGGAAGGTGGCCACCACCGGTCCCCGGGCGGAGAGCACGGCGAGCATGGACAGGCTCAGCGTCAGCGGTTCGTGCACGTGCAGCACGTCGAAGTCGCCCCGGGTGATCCACCGGCGGACCCGGGCGGTGGAGACGGGGCCGAACGCGATGCGGGCCACCGAGCCGTTGTACGGCAGCGGGACCGCCCGCCCGGCCGGCACCACGTACGACGGCAGCGGCGAGTCCTCGTCCGCCGGGGCGAGCACACTCACCTCGTGGCCCAGCCCGATCAACGCCTCGGCCAGGTCCATGACGTGGTTCTGCACCCCGCCCGGGACGTCGAAGGAGTACGGGCAGACGATGCCGATCCGCATTGCGCCCGTCCCCTCAGTCCAGCCACATCCGTTGCAGCATGTGCCAGTCTTCCGGATGCCGGGCGATGCCCGCCGCGAGACCGTCGGCGATCCGCTGGGTCAGCGACCTGACCCGTACGTCGAGGTTGCCCGTCTCGGGCCCCGGCACCGGCAGCGGGCCCACCAGCGAGGCGCACGCCGCATCCGGTTCGTACCACATCGACGCCACGTACAGCGGTGCGCCGGTACGCAACGCGAGCAGCGCCGGACCGGGCGGCATCCGCGTCCGGCCGCCGAAGAAATCCACCTCCACGCCCCGGGCGGAGAGGTCCCGGTCGGCCAGCAGCGGCACCACCGCCCCGGCGGCCAACCGGTCGGTCAGCACGTCCAGCGGCGGCCGGACGCCGCCCGTGGTGGGCAGGATCTCCATCCCCAGCCGCTCCCGGAACGCGGTGAACCGCTGGTAGACGCCCTCCGGCTTGAGTCGTTCCATGACGGTGGACAACGGCCACCCGTTCGCCACCACCCACGCGCCGGCCATGTCCCAGTTGCCGGCGTGTGGCAGGGCTACCACCGCGCCGCGGCCGGCGGCCACGTCGGCGGCAAGCAACTCGGCGCCGTCCAGTCGGAATCCGGCGAGAATCTGGTCGCGGCCCAGCGACGGCAGCCGGAACGCCTCCATCCAGTACCGGGCGTACGAGCGCAGGCCCCGGCGGACCAGGTCGTCGAGTTCGGCCTCGGGCAGCTCCGCTCCGACCACCCGGCGCAGGTTGGCGCGCAACCGGGTGGCACCGGCCCCCCGGCGGCGGTGAGCCCGGTCGGCCCCGGCGTTGAACGCGGCGGCGGCGACCGGTCGAGGTAGCGCGCGGACCAGCCGCCAGCCGGCCAGGAAGCCGAGTTCGGTGAGGTTCACCCGGTGCTCCGTCCGGCTGTGCCGCTCACCCCTGGCCGCCCGGCACGTCGACCTGCTGGGCCTGCCGGTACACGTGCCGCATCCGCTGGCCGACGGTGAACAGGGACACCGCCGCGAGCAGCCAGAGCGCGATCGGCAGCGCCACCGGGTGGACCAGCTCGGCGAGCAGACCGCCGACACCGACGATCAGCAGTCGCTCCGTACGCTCGGCGATGCCCACGTTGCAGGTCATCCCGAGCCCTTCGGCGCGGGCCTTCACGTACGACACGAGCCCGCCGGCGGCCAGGCAGATCAGCGCGGCGGCCAGCCCCGCGCGGTCGCCCTCGGTGGCCAGGTAGAAGGCGACCGCGCCGAACACCGCGCTGTCGGCGACCCGGTCCATGCTGGAGTCGAGGAACGCGCCGAACCGGGTCGACCCGCCGCTCATCCGGGCCATCGTCCCGTCGAGCAGGTCGGTGAGCGCGAAGACCGTCACGATCAGCGCTCCGGCGACCAGGTGGCCGCGGGCGCCGAAGCCGAGCGCGCCGACGAGCACCCCGAGGGTGCCCGCGACGGTGACCGCGTTGGGGGACACGCCCGCGCGCAGCAGGCTGCGGGCGATCGGCTCCACGACGCGGGTCATCCCCGCGCGGGCCGACACTTGGAAGATCTTCGCCATGGCGGTCCCACGATAACGGTCGGCTCTGAACCGGCGACACCGCCCGGCTGACCAGCCACGCTCAACCCGGCGTGGCGGCTGGCCGGAGAGGGTTGTGTCGACCCGGCATCGGGTGTGAGATCGAGCCAGAAGGGTGACCCGGCTCACCCCGCCGCCTGTTGACTGCCCGGTCCCCAGCGAGTCACCGGAGGATATCGCCGCAGCACCCCGCCCGGGCCGTGTCCCCGTCGCGTGCGGCGGTCGCCACCCACCACCACCGGCTGAGGGAGGTGCGCCCGATGGCGCAGAGGAGTCACGACAAGGGAGCCACCGGCGGCGTACCGGTGGTGACCGACCCCGCCAGGATCCGCAACGTGGTGCTCGTCGGGCACTCCGGAGCGGGCAAGACGACACTTGTCGAGGCGTTGCTCGCGGCCTCCGGCACGATCTCCCGGGCCGGCTCGGTCACCGACGGCACCACCGTCTGCGACCACGACCCGGCCGCCGTCCGCCAGCAGCGTTCGGTCGCCCTGGCCTGCGCGCCGCTGCTGCACGACGGCATCAAGATCAATCTACTCGACACGCCCGGCTACGCCGACTTCGTCGGTGAGCTGCGCGCCGGGTTGCGGGCCGCCGACGCCGCCCTCTTCGTGGTCTCGGCGGTCGACGGGATGGACGCGGCCACCGCGGCGCTGTGGGAGGAGTGCGCGGCGGTGGACATGCCCCGGGCGGTCGCGGTGGCCCGGCTGGACCATCCCCGCGCCGACTTCGACGAGGCGGTGGCGCTGTGCCAGCGGGTCTTCGGCGACAACGTGCTCCCGCTCTACCTGCCGATGCTCGGTGACGACGGTGAATCCACCGTCGGCCTGCTGGGGCTGATCACGCGGCGGGTCTTCGACTACACGGGTGGGCTGCCGCCGCAGGTGCGTGAGCCCGACCCGGAGCACCTGCCGGCCATCGTCGAGTCCCGCAACGAGTTGATCGAGGGGATCATCGCCGAGAGCGAGGACGAGACCCTGATGGACCGGTACCTCGAAGGCGAGGAGATCGACGCCGCCGTCCTGGTGGAGGACCTGGAGAAGGCGGTCGCCCGCGGCCACTTCTATCCGGTGGTGCCGGTCTGCGCGGCGACCGGGGTCGGCGTGGACGCGCTGCTGGAGGTGCTCACCGCCGGCTTCCCCGCCCCGCCGGAGCACGCGCTGCCCGCGGTGACCGGGGTGGACGGCTCCCCGCGACCGCCGCTGACCTGCGATCCGGACGGCCCGCTGGTCGCCGAGGTGGTACGGACCACCATCGACCGGCATGTCGGGCGGGTCTGCGTGGTCCGGGTCTTCTCCGGCACGCTGCGTCCCGAGCAGACCGTGCACGTGTCCGGGCACGGTCTGGCCGAACGCGGCCACCCCGACCATGACGCCGACGAGCGGATCGCCCACCTCTACAGTCCGCTCGGTGCCACCCTGCGGGAGGTGGGCGTGGCGGTGGCCGGTGACATCTGCGCGATCACCAAGTCCGGCAGCGCGGAGACCGGCGACACCATCTCCGCCAAGGAGAACCCGTTGCTGATCGCCCCGTGGGAGATGCCGGAGCCGCTGCTGCCGGTGGCGATCGTGGCGAAGTCCCGGTCCGACGAGGACGCCCTGGCCCGTAACCTCGGCCGGCTGGTCGCCGGTGACCCGACGATGCGGCTGGAGCGTAACCCGGAGACCCACCAGCTGGTGCTGTGGTGCATGGGCGAGGCGCACGCCGACGTGGTCCTCGACCGACTGCGCGCGGGCGGCGTCGAACTGGACACCGAGCCGGTGCGGGTGGCGCTGCGGGAGACGCTCACCGTGCCGACCCGGGGGCACGGCCGGCACGTCAAGCAGTCCGGTGGGCACGGGCAGTACGCCGTCTGCGACATCGAGGTGGAGCCGCTGCCGCGCGGCGGCGGCTTCGAGTTCGTCGACCGGGTGGTCGGCGGCGCGGTCCCGCACAACTACATCCCGTCGGTGGAGAAGGGGGTACGCGCCCAGATGGAGCGCGGCCTGGTCGCCGGCCATCCGGTGGTGGACCTGCGGGTGACGCTCGTCGACGGCAAGGCGCACAGCGTGGACTCCTCCGACGCCGCGTTCCAGACCGCCGGGGCGCTGGCCCTGCGCGACGCCGCCGACCGGGGGCAGCCGGCGTTGCTGGAGCCGGTCGACGAGGTGACGGTGCGGGTGCCCGACGTCAACGTGGGCGCGGTGATGGGCGACCTGTCCGGCCGACGCGGCCGGGTGCTCGGCACCGAACCGGACCCGGTCGCCGAGGGGCGCACCCTGGTACGCGCCGAGGTGCCCGCCACGGAGCTGCTGCGGTACGCCGTGGAGCTGCGGGCGATGACCTCCGGTGCCGGCACCTTCCGGCGCCACTTCGTCCGCTACGACCCGATGCCCGCCCACCTGGCCGACCAGATCCGCAAGGAGCACGGCTGACCGGTCAGGGGCGGGCGGTGGGCAGCATGGGGCTGGGCCAGTAGGGGCGGTCGGCCTCCCGCAGCGCGGCGGCCCGCAGCGCTGCCAGCTGCCGTTCCACCTCGGCGAAGTGGTCGGCGGCGAGTGGGCCGAGGGCGAGCGCGGCGGCGTTCTCCTCGACCTGGGCGACGGTGCGGCAGCCCGGGATCGGGACGGTCCGGTCGCTGCGGGCCCAGATCCAGCCCAGCGCTCCCTGGGCCAGGGTGCGCCCGTCGGCGGTCAACGCCGCCCGGACCGCCTGCACCCGACGCAGCCACTCCGGTGCCGGTCGCCCGCCCCGGAACCACTCCAGCCAACCCGAGGTCGCTCCGCGCACGTCGTCGCGGGGCAGCACCGATTCGGGACGGTACTTGCCGGTGAGCAGCCCCATGCCGAGCGGACCACGGTTGACGCTGGCCAGGTCGTACTTCTCGCAGACGGCGAGCAGGTCGGGTGCGTCCCGCAGCACCGACAGGCTGTGCTGCACGGCCGTGGCGTGCGGGGCGTCGTGCCCGAGGGCCGCCGCCCGGTCGGCCCGGTCGGTGCTCCAGCCGTACGCGCGAACCAGACCGTCGGCCACCAGCTCCTCCAACGCGCCGATCAGCTCGTGGGCGCGGGGCACCGGCAGGTCGGCCAGGTGCAGCTGGTAGAGGTCGATCCGGTCGGTGCCGAGACGGCGCAGCGATTCCCGGACCGCCCGGCGCAGGTACGCCGGCGAGGCGTCGGGCCCGATGCCCTGCCGGGTGCGCTCGTCGAACGTGTACCCCCACTTGGTGGCGATCACCGCCTCGTCACGGCGGTCGCCCAGGGCCCGCCCGAGGACTCGTTCACCGTGTCCCGCGCCGTGGCTGTCGGCGGTGTCGAAGAGGGTCACGCCGAGGTCGAGCGCGCGGCGGATCGCCCGGACCGACTCCTCGTCGTCGACGGCCCCCCAGCCCAGCGGCATGCGCCCCACGGTCCACGGGCCGGCGATCGCCCAGCAGCCCATGCCCAGGGCGCTGACCACGATGCCGCTGCGGCCCAGTGTCCGCGTCGACTCCACCACCGGCGCATCGTGCCATCTTTCGGACAGACGTTGACGAAGATCCAGCACGACCATCCGTACGGGCACCGACGGGCGTACGGATCACCCGACCGGCGGCCGATCCGGCGCGGTTTCGTCGCTGCCGCGCCGCGTCGCGGACGACCTGCGGATGGCCGGCGAATCCCTTCCCCACCGCGTCGTCTTTGCTCTGCTTACCGATACGCATCGACTTCAGTGCGTGACCGCCGCGTGGGTTGAAGCAGAGCAAAGGGCGCGTACCAAGGGGTCGCCGCCGCGCGGGCGGAGACGGCGCGGCGCGGGCGGGATCAGGCGGGCCAGGCGCGGGCGAGCAGGTCGCGGGTGTCGCCCAGCAGTTGCGGCAGGACCTTGGTGCGCCCGATCACCGGCATGAAGTTGGCGTCGCCGCCCCACCGGGGCACCACGTGCTGGTGCAGGTGGGCGGCGATGCCGGCACCGGCCACCCCGCCCTGGTTCATGCCCAGGTTGAAGCCGTGGGCACTGCTGACCTTGCGGACCACCCGCATGGCGGTCTGGGTGAACGAGGCCAGCTCGGCCGTCTCCGGCCCGTCCAGGTCGGTGTAGTCGGCCACGTGCCGGTACGGGCAGACCAGCAGGTGCCCCGGGTTGTACGGGTACAGGTTGAGCACCACGAACACGTGCCCCCCGCGTGCCACGACCAGGCTCTCCTCCGCCGGGCGGGCCGGGGCCAGGCAGAACGGGCACCCCGAAGGTCGCTCGTAACCCCCCTCGGGCCGGTCCTCCCCGGAGATGTACGTCATCCGGTGGGGCGTCCAGAGCCGGTCCAGCCCGTCGGCCATGTCCCTGTCGGTGTGCTCCTCCGCCCCAGTCACACCGGCGATCCTACGGCCCTGACCGGCCGTCACATCTCGGCGGAGGGGCCGGTGTTGGTCCGGGAGGTGACCACGTCCAGGACGTGGGTGACCGCCTCGGCCAGCGGTACCCCGTTGCGCTGGGAGCCGTCCCGGTAGCGGAACGAGACGGTGCCGGCGGCCACGTCGTCGTCGCCGGCGATCACCATGAACGGGATCTTCTGCTGCTGTGCGGTGCGGATCTTCTTCTGCATCCGCTCGTCACCGGCGTCCACCTGGGCCCGGATCCCCTCCGCGCGCAGCGCGGCGACGAAGCCGTGCAGGTAGTCGGTGTGGTCGTCGCGGATCGGGATGCCGACCACCTGCACCGGGGCCAGCCAGGCCGGGAACGCTCCGGCGTAGTGCTCGGTGAGCACGCCGAAGAACCGTTCGATCGAGCCGAAGAGGGCCCGGTGGATCATGACGGGTCGCTGTCGGGTGCCGTCGGCGGCCTGGTACTCCAGGCCGAACCGCTCCGGCTGGTTGAAGTCGACCTGGATGGTGGACATCTGCCAGGTCCGGCCGATGGCGTCCTTGGCCTGCACGGAGATCTTCGGACCGTAGAAGGCGGCACCGCCCGGGTCCGGCACCAGTTGCAGGCCGGAGGTCTCGGCGGCGGTGCGCAGCGCCTCGGTGGCCTCGGCCCAGTCGTCGTCGGAGCCGATGAACTTCGGCGAGTCGTCGCGGGTGGACAGCTCCAGGTAGAAGTCGTCCAGGCCGTAGTCGCGCAGCAGGTCCAGCACGAACGACAGCAGGGTGGTCAGCTCGCCGGGCATCTGCTCCCGGGTGCAGTAGATGTGCGAGTCGTCCTGGGTCAGGCCGCGTACCCGGGTCAGGCCGTGCACCACACCCGACTTCTCGTACCGGTAGACGGTGCCGAACTCGAACAGCCGCAGCGGCAGCTCGCGGTAGGACCGTCCGCGCGACCGGAAGATCAGGTTGTGCATCGGGCAGTTCATCGCCTTGAGGTAGTACTCCGCCCCCTCCAGTTGCATGGGCGGGAACATCGTGTCGGCGTAGTACGGCAGGTGGCCCGAGGTCTCGAAGAGCTGCGCCTTGGTGATGTGCGGGCTGTTGACGAACTCGTACCCCGCCTCCTCGTGGCGGCGACGCGAGTAGTCCTCCAACTCCCGGCGGATGATGCCGCCCTTGGGGTGGAAGACCGCGAGGCCCGAGCCGATCTCGTCGGGGAAGCTGAACAGGTCCAGGTCCGCGCCGAGCTTGCGGTGGTCGCGGCGGGCGGCCTCCTCCAGCAGCTTCAGGTACGCCTTCAACCCGTCGCGGGTCGGCCACGCGGTGCCGTAGACCCGCTGCAACTGCGGGTTCTTCTCCGACCCCCGCCAGTACGCCGCAGCCGAACGCATCAGCTTGAACGCGCCGATCAGCCGGGTGTTGGGCAGGTGCGGCCCCCGGCACAGGTCCGACCAGCAGACCTTGTCCTCGTCGGCGGCGAGGTTGTCGTAGATGGTCAGCTCACCGCCGCCGACCTCCATCACCTCGGACGAGTCCAGTCCCTCGCCCTTGACGTCGATCAGCTCCAGCTTGAACGGCTCGGCCGCCAGCTCGGTCTTCGCCTCGTCCAGGCTGTCGAAGCGGCGACGCCGGAACCGCTGCCCCGACTTGACGATCTCCTGCATCCGCTTCTCGAGCTTGCCCAGGTCGTCGGGCTGGAACGGCTTGTCCACCGCGAAGTCGTAGTAGAAGCCGTTGTCGATCGGCGGGCCGATGCCGAGCTTCGCCTCCGGGAAGATGTCCTGCACGGCCTGGGCCAGCACGTGGGCCGTGGAGTGGCGCAGCACGTTCAGCCCGTCCGGGGAGTCCAGCGCGACCGGCTCGACGGTCGTCTCCTCGGCGGGTCGCCAGTCCAGGTCGCGCAGCGCGCCGTGCGGGTCGCGGACCACCACGATCGCCCGGGGGCCGTTGGTGGGCAGCCCGGCCGCGGCCACCGCGTCGGCCGCCGTGGTCCCGGCGGCGACGACGACGGGGTCGGCCACGGCGGGGGTACGGGGTGCGGACACGGATGACTCCTCGCAGCAGACGTGACGGATGGTGCCGATGTCGGCTCACTGATGCTATCGGGCGCCCGGGACGTCACCGCCGTCGACACCGACGGCAGGCTATTCCCGCCACCGTTGAACCTTTCCGGCTCCGGATCCGAACTACCGGGTGTGGCCGGAGCCGGTTCCGGCCGCGTGGACACGGATGGGAACCCAGATGGCGATGACGCACGGCGCGAGCCGTCGACGCCGGGGCGCGCTGGTGGCCGCCCTGGCCACGGCCGTGGTGCTGCTCTGGCCCGCCACGGCGTGGGCCGACGGGGTGACCTTCACCCCGACCGAGGCACAGCAGGGCAACGCGGTGAAGCTCGAATTCGTGGTGCCCGACGAACGGCCCGGTGTCCGTACCGAGAAGATCGAGATCGCGATCCCCGAGGATCCGCCGATCGCCGAGGTGTACCCGCTGTCGGTCGAGGGCTGGGCACCGACGATCACCACCCGGAAGCTGGACCGGCCGGTGTCCGGCATGCACGGCCCGGCCACCGACGTGGTGACCGCCTCGCTGATCTGGTCGCGGGCGGAGGGCCAGGCGGGCGAGGGCCCGGCTCGGCTGGTGTTCTCGATGGCCCCGCTGCCGCAGACCGAGCGGCTGAACTTCGAGCTGGTGCAGACGTACGCCGACGGTCTCCAGGTGCGCTGGGGCGCCGGTCCCGGCCAGCGTCCGCTGCCGGCGCTCACGCTGGTGCCCGGTGACCCGGCCTACCCCGGCGCCCACGGCGGGCACGGCGCGCCCCCCGGCGGCGCGGCGCCCGTCGAGGCGCCGCCCACCACCGCCACCTCCGACGGCGGCCCGAACGCCAACAGCCTGCTCGCCGCCGGACTGGTCGCCGGCCTCGGCGGCGGCGCGCTGGTGGGTTGGCTGATCAGCCGCCGACGCCGCGCCGCCACCGAGGAGATCGACCGCTCGGTGCTCGACGAGGAGCCACCCGCCGAGCGGCCGGCAGCCGGGACGGTCGATGTCGGGACGTCCGGCGGCGGGGCGGACGCCTCCGATGCGGCGGGCGCCTCCGGTGGGGCGGACGCCTCCGGTGCGGCGGGCGCCTCCGGTGCGGCGGGCGCCTCCGGTGCGGCGGGCGCCTCCGGTGCGGCGGGCGCGTCCGAGGGTGCCGGCGCCGACGTGGTCGAGGCGGGCGCGCGGCGCTGAGCGGGTGGGCGTGGCGGATCCGGGTCGGCCGGCCCGCTGGGCGGGCGGGCGTGGCGGATCCGGGTCAGCCGGCCCAGTCGGGTAGCGGCTCCCGGGCGGCCAGCCAGTCGGCGGGCACCCCACGCTCGGTGCCCACCCCGGTGTACGCGGCGACGATCCCACCGACGATGGCGGCGGTGGTGTCCACGTCGCCGCCCGCCTCGACGCAGGCGCGTACCGCGGCCGGATAGTCGTCCAGGTGGGTGGCGGCGACCCAGCACGTGAAGGCGACGGTGTCCTGCGCGGTGACGCGGGAGCCGTTGCCGAGGGCGTCCACCACCTCCGGCAGCGGCCGGCCGAGCAACTCCGCCGCCCGGTGTACGCCCCGGTGCACCTCGGTCGCCGGGTCCACCGCGGCGGCGATGCCGGCGAGCAGGCGACCCGGGTCCGGCCGGTCCCCGTCCAGTCGGGCCCGGACGGCTCGGGCGGCGGCCACCGCGACCGCCACCGCACCGGCGATCCCCTCCGGGTGGGCGTGGGTCACCTCGGCCGACGCCTGTGCCGACTCGACCACCCGGCTGGTCGAGTCGGCGAAGTACGCGCCCAACGGGGCGACCCGCATCGCCGCGCCGTTGCCGCAGGAGCCCTGCCCGTCGAACGCGGACGCGGCGGCGACCGGCCACGGGGTGCCGGTCCGGATCAGGCGCAGGATGCGCACCGCTCCCGGTCCGTAGCCACGGTACGGCTCGCAGCGCTCGGCGAAGTCGAGCGCGAGAGCGTCCCGGTCGATCCGACCCACCTCGGCCAACTGGGCCAGCACCGAGCAGGCCATCTCGGTGTCGTCGGTCCACCGCCAGGGCGGTGGCGGCAGCCGGTCGGCGGTCAGGTCGGCAGGGTGCCGGACGGGAACGAAGAACTGCGAGCCGAGGGCGTCGCCGACCGACAGGCCGACGAGACTGTCCCGGGCGAGGGCCAGGCGGGTGTCCGGATAGAGGGTGAACGTCATGGTCACACCAGCTTGACCGGTACCAGGGGTGGGCGCAATCACGGCGCACTTGCCGCCCCGAGTACCGTGCTTGGGTGGCCACCGTCCTCCTGGTCGAAGACGATCACGTCGTACGCGGCGCGATGCTTCGCTCCCTCACCGACCGGGGTCACGCGGTACACGCGGTGGGCACCGCGCTGGACGCGTTGCGCCGGGTCGCCGCCGAGACGCCGGACCTGGTGGTGCTCGACCTCGGCCTGCCGGATCTGGACGGCTCGGACGCGCTGCGGATGCTCCGGGGCATCACCGACGTGCCGATCATCATCGCGACCGCCCGCGACGACGAGCAGTCCGTGGTCAAGCTGCTGCGGGCCGGTGCCGACGACTACATGATCAAGCCGTTCACCGGCGCGCACCTGGACGCGCGGATCACCACGGTGCTGCGCCGCGCGGGCCGGGCCAGCCGCTCCGCCCAGCCGGCCGTGCACAGCGTCGGTGGGCTGCGGGTGGACGTCGGCGAGCGCAGCGCCCACCTCGACGGTGCGGCGCTGGCGCTGACCCGCAAGGAATTCGACCTGCTGGCGTATCTCGCCGCCCGTCCTGGCCGGGTAGTGTCCCGGCGGGAGCTCTTGGAGGAGGTATGGCGGCAGCCATCGGTCGGCGAGGATCAGACCATCGACGTTCACCTGTACTGGCTACGGCGCAAAATGGGCGAGTCCGCAGCGAAGCCACGCTACCTGCGCACCGTGCGGGGGGTGGGCTTCCGGCTGGTGGCGCCGGACTGAGACCGACGCTGGCCCTGTTGACGGCCG
This sequence comes from Micromonospora palythoicola, assembly GCF_036689795.1. NCBI lineage: Bacteria > Bacillati > Actinomycetota > Actinomycetes > Micromonosporales > Micromonosporaceae > Micromonospora > Micromonospora palythoicola. The sequence continues at coordinate 53,697 of NZ_JBAGKI010000012.1, forward strand.
GCGTGGGCACCCTGCTGGCGCTGGCCTTCCTCGTGCCGCTCGGGCTGACCCTCGGCGGGCAGGCCCGGGAGGAGGCGATCGCCGACGCGGCCCGGCGCAGCGCGTTGGTGACCGGGGCGCTCGCCGTCAGCACCGAGTCGGAGGTGGTGACCCGGGCGATCGAGGCCAGCGGTGGCGACCCGGCCACCCGGCCGGTCGTGCACGGGCTCGACGTGGACGCCAGCACCGGGCGGGCCGACGCGGCGCATCTCGCGCAGGCCCGGGAGCAGGGCCGGTCGCTCGTCGTCGACGTCGACGGCGGGGTGCTGCGGCTCGATCCGGTGGTGCTGGGCGAGCGGACCGCCGTGGTCGAGGTCTTCGTGCCGGACGCCGCGCTCGACGGCGGTGGTGGCCGGTGGTGGCTGCTGATCGGGGTGGCCGTCGCGCTTGTGGGTGCCGCGATGCTGGTGGTGGACCGGCTCGCCGCCCGGGCGGCCGACGCGAGCCGGGCGCTGGTCAAGGCGGCGCTCGCGATCGGCGACGGCGACCTGGGCGTACGTGTCGAGCCGAACGGCCCGCGCGAGCTGGTGGAGGCCGGCCACGCTTTCAACCGGATGGCGCAACGGTTGGTGGCGGCGCGCACCGAGGAGCGGGAGCTGGTGGCGGACCTGTCCCACCGGCTGCGTACCCCGTTGACCGTGCTGCGGCTCGACGCCGAGGCACTGGAGTCCGACGACACGAGTGTCGGCTCGTTCAGCCAGGCCGAGCTGGACTACCGGCGCGGCATCCGGCGGATCCGACAGGCGATCGTCACCCTGGAGGGTGAGATCGATGTCCTGATCAAGACCACCCGCAAGGCGGTGGCGACCGAGGCCGCGCCACCGGCGATGTGCGACGTGAGCGAGGTGGTCCGGGACCGGATGGTGTTCTGGGCCGCTCTCGCCGGTGACCAGAACCGCCCGCACCGGGTCTCCGGTGCCCAGTTGCGCATTCCCGCGCCGGTTCCCCGGGCCGAGCTGGCCGCCGCGCTGGACGCCGTGATCGGCAACGTGTTCCGGTACACCCCGCAGGGCACCGCGTTCGAGGTGGCGGTGTCGCGACGCGACGGCTACGTCGCCATCCGGATCGACGACGCCGGCCCCGGTATCGCCAACCCGGATCGGGCCCTGCGGCGCGGCGCCAGCGACCAGGGTTCCACCGGCCTGGGGCTGGACATCGCCAAGCGGGTGGCGTTGCAGGCCAACGGCTCGGTCAGCATCGACCGGGCGCACCTGGGCGGGGCGAGTGTGGTGATGCTGCTGGCCGACCCGGAGGCGACGCCGCGCCAGGTCAGCCGGTTCGGTCTGGTGGGCCGGATGGCTCGGGAGGGCCGGGAGCAGAAGGCCGGTGGCCGCCGCTGGCCCCGGCAGCGCCCGACGGACCGCTGACGGACCGGCGCTGCGGAGGGCGGGCCGGCCGCTGCGGGCTGTGCGAGGGCGCAAGTCTTCCTTAGATCCGAATTAACCCCGTTCCACCCGACCGGTCCGGGCTGACAGGATCGCTGGCGAACCCAGCAGTTCCACCGGCCTGTCGCTCCCAGCGCCGTCGGCCGGTGGAGCCGTGCGCGCGGCGGGAGACACGGTCCCCCCACACCTCCTCCCGCCGCGCGCCATCTGGCCGGTGCCCCCGGGCGACGGCGGCCGGCACCACCCGGGCGGCGGCGTCAGCCGCGCCGGTCGGCGGAGTAGGTGTCGATCTCCGCCAGGATCCGCCGCCTGCCGGCCTCGTCGAGGAAGGACGCGGTCACCGCGTTGCGGGCCAGCTCGGCCACTCCGTCCGGGCCGATGTCGAGCAGTCGGGCGGCGACCGCGTACTCGTCGTCGAGGGTGGTGCCGAACATCGGCGGATCATCGGAGTTGATGGTCACCAGGACCCCGGCGTCGACCAGCCGGCGCAACGGATGCTCGTCGATGTGGGCCACGGCCCGGGTACGCACGTTCGACGTCGGGCAGACCTCCAACGCGATCCGCCGCTCGGCCAGGTACGCGAGCAGGTCCGGGTCCTGCGCGGCGGAGATGCCGTGGCCGATACGTTCCGCGCCCAGCTCGTGCAGGGCGTCCCAGATCGTCTGCGGGCCGGTGGTCTCACCGGCGTGCGGCACCGACCGCAGCCCGGCCGCGCGAGCCTGGTCGAAGTAGGGCTTGAACTGGGGCCTCGGCACGCCGATCTCCGGGCCGCCGAGGCCGAAGCTGACCAACCCGTCGGGGCGTTCGTCGAGCGCGATGCGCAGCGTCTCCTCGGCCGCCGGCAGGCCGGCCTCGCCGGGAATGTCGAAGCACCAGCGCAGCTCGATGCCGAAGTCGGCGGCGGCCCGCTTGCGGGCGTCCTCGATCGCCTCGCAGAACGCCGGCGCCGGGATGCCGCGGTGCACGTGGGAGTAGGGCGTGACGGTCAGCTCGGCGTAGCGAACCTGCTGGCGGGCCAGCTCCCGGGCCACCTCGTGGGTGAGGATCCAGACGTCGTCCGGGTCACGGACCAGGTCCACCACGCTGAGGTACAACTCGATGAAATGGGCGAAGTCGCGGAAGACGAAGTAGTCGGCGAGCAGCTGCGGGTCCGCCGGGACGGGGCTGCGTCCCTCGTGCCGGGCGGCCAGCTCGGCCACGATGCGGGGCGAGGCGGAGCCGACGTGGTGCACGTGCAGCTCTACCTTGGGCAGTCCGGCGATGAAGGTACGCAGGTCGGTCACGAGTTCTCCTGGGCGGAACCGGTACGGGCGACGAAGAAGATCCGTCGGAACGGGAAGTACACCTGGCCGTGCCGCACCGGGTACGCCTCGGCGAGGCGTACCGCCAGCGCGGCCCGGAAGGCGGACCAGCCGGCGGCGTCCAGCGCCGCCCGGACCGGGCGCAGGGCGGTGCCCTCCAGCCAGGTCAGCACGGGGTGGTCCGGTCCGGGACCGGCCGCCAGCAGGTGCACGTAGGTAGTCTCCCAGGCGTCGACGGTGCAGCCCGCGGCGACCAGCGACCCGGCGTAGTCGACCGGTTCGGCGACCGGCGCCTCGTCGAGCAGCGGGGTCAACGCCGCCCGCCACGGTGGGCGAGCGGCGACCTCGCGCAGCGCCCGGTGCGAGGGCGCGTCGACGTTTCCCGGCACCTGCACCGCCAGCCAGGCACCGGCCGGCAGTTCGGTGGCCCAGCGGACGAGCAGGTCCCGGTGGCCGGGCACCCACTGGAGCACCGCGTTGCTCACCACCACGTCGGTGTCCGGCTCAGGACGCCAGTCGCGCACGTCCGCCACCTGGAAGCTGGCCGGGACGTCCAGCGTGCCGGCCCGCGCGATCATCTCCGGCGAGGAGTCCAGGCCGACCACCCGGCTGTCCGGCCAGCGGGCCGCGAGCGCGGCGGTCAGGGTGCCGGGTCCGCAACCGAGGTCGACCACCTGCCGGGGGTGGTCGGCAGCCACCCGGGCCAGCAGGTCGTGGAAGGGCCGGGAACGCTCGTCGCCGTAGCGCAGGTACGCCGTCGGATCCCACATGTCCGCGCCCACCTCTCACAAACCGTACGTCCGTCTTGTTTAGATTACGGCCCGACCGTCGGTGCGGCAACCCGGGTCACTAGGCTCACCGCATGGAGCAACGCACGTTCCCCCGCATGGATCGCCAGGTCGGCGTGGTCGGGCTCGGTGCCTGGCAGCTCGGCGCCGACTGGGGCACGGTCACCGAGGACGACGCGATGGCGGTGCTGGCCGCCGCGGTCGACGCCGGGGTCACTTTTCTGGACACCGCCGACGTCTACGGTGACGGGCGCAGCGAACAGCTGATCGGACGTTTCCTGGCGGCGCATCCCGACGCCGGGCTGACCGTGGCGACCAAGATGGGCCGGCGGGTGGCGCAGACGCCCGAGGCGTACACCCTGGACAACTTCCGCCGGTGGACCGACCGGTCCCGGACGAACCTGGGCGTGGACACACTGGACCTGGTGCAGCTGCACTGCCCGCCGACGGCCGTCTTCGGCACCGACGAGGTCTTCGACGCCCTCGACACCCTGGTGGCCGAGAAGCGGATCGCCGCGTACGGCGTCAGCGTGGAGACCTGCGACGAGGCGCTCACCGCGATCGCCCGCCCCGGGGTGGCCAGCGTGCAGATCATCCTCAACGCGTTGCGCCACAAACCGCTCGAACGGGTGCTGCCCGCCGCCTCGGCCGCCGGGGTGGGCATCATCGCCCGCGTACCGCTGGCCAGTGGCCTGCTCTCCGGCCGCTACGACGAGCACACCACGTTCGCCACCGACGATCATCGCAACTACAACCGGCACGGGGAGGCGTTCGACGTCGGCGAGACGTTCTCCGGGGTGGACTTCACCACCGGCCTGGCCGCGGTGCGACGGATCGCCCCGCTGGTGGGCGCGGACCGCACCATGGCCCAGTTCGCGCTGCGCTGGGTGCTCGACCAACCCGGCGTCACGGTGGTCATTCCCGGTGCCCGCGACGCTACCCAGGCCCGCGGCAACGCCGCCGTGGCCGGCCAGGCCCCACTGTCCCCTGAGGAACTGGCCGAGGTGACGGCGGTCTACGACGACCTGATCCGTCCGCAGGTGCACCACCGATGGTGAGCGGTGGGCCCGGCGACGGTCCGTTCGACGGTGGGCCGGCCGGTGGTGGGCCGGCCGCGGCGCCCGGCGGCACACGGCCGGGTGGCGAGCCACCGCGACGGCAGACCGTGATGACCGGATGGCTCCGGCTGACGCTCGGTCTGCTGGCCGTGGTGGTGGGTGCGGTGTGGACGGTGCAGGGCCTCGGTTACGTCGAGGGCAGCGTGATGACCGGCCAGCGGATCTGGGCGGTGCTCGGACCGCTGCTGGTACTTGTCGGGTTGGCCCTGCTCTGGCTCGGCGTCCGCGCCCGGGACCGCCGCTGAGGCGACCGTGGCGACGATGCGGAAAGCCCCGCGTCCGACGGGACGCGGGGCTTCGCACTGATTCGGGGACTGCCTCGCCAGTGGCCGACGGTCGCCGACCGGTGCCTCAGAGGGGGCGGACCTGCTCGGCCTGCGGACCCTTCTGGCCCTGGGCGATCTCGAACTCCACCCGCTGGTTCTCCTCCAGCGTGCGGTAGCCGCTGGTCTGGATGGCCGAGAAGTGGACGAACACGTCAGCACCCCCGCCGTCGACGGTGATGAAGCCGAAGCCCTTGTCAGCGTTGAACCACTTCACGGTTCCCTGCGCCATGTGTATCTCCTTCTAAAACTGGCGGCCGAGCACACCGTGCGGCCGGTTGGCCGTGTCGAGCAGCGGTGCCTGAGGCGGCCTCCGGTGAAGGAGACTTCTCTCAACCCACGCCGTCTCTCAACAGCGTGGAACAGCTTAACCACGTACGCAAAAACTGTGCAGAGCCTAGCCGACGAAATTCTCCGACATGTGACCTGACGGATGCGTCGAATCCGTCGAGCGGAGGCGGTGGGGCGAGGCGAAAGGCCCTCTCACCGGCAACCGACGAGAGGGCCTCGAGACGGATCTTCAGTCCGGCCAACTACCGGTCAGCCGACGGACGCCGACCGCACCGCCCCGGTCCACCGCGGCCCGGACGACCGAGAAGATGGCGCCCTGCAGGGCGGCCGCCGCGAGGATCTCACCCCAGCGACGGTCCTCGTCCGTCGGGTTCGGCGCCTCACCGTCACCGGCGGTCATCTTCCACACCTGCCGGAAGACCGCGCCCGCGATCGCGCCGGCGGCGAAGCCCATCAGCACGCCGACCGGCTTGTAGGCGGCCCTGCCGATTCCCTTGCTCACGCACGCCTCCCTCTGATGATCATCAACACCACGGCGGCGGCGAGCGCACCGGCCGCGAGCGCGATGAACGGCGCGGGTCCCTGGCGGCTCGGACCCTGCTGGTGGTTCAGGCCGGCCTGCGCGCGTACCCGGGCGACCGTCATCGCAGCCTGCTCGCGTACCCGCTCCCGCGCCTGGTCCGCCGAGGACTTCAGTCGCTTCTTGACGTCGGCCTTGGCGGCCAGCGCCTCCATCGTCTCGCCCAACTCGACGCGGGTGCGCCGGATCTCCTCCCGCAGCGCCTCCGTGTCACCCGTACCGTTACCTGTCATGCCCGTCCCCTGTCCTTCACCGCGGCGCTGACCACGTCGACGTCGGCCCGCAGGCTGCGCACGGTCGCCTCGGGCACCGGCGGGACCGCGCGGCTGACCCGGCGCTTGCCGATCAGCGCCAGCACCCCGGCGACCAGGAACAGGGCGACCGCCACGATCAGCGCGGCAGCCCACGCCGGCAGCACCAGGGCCAGCAGGAGGATCGCGGCGGTCACCAGTGCCCCCAGGCCGAAGAAGGCGAGGGCACCGCCCCCGGCGAACAGGCCGACACCGATGCCGGCCTGCTTGCCCTTCTCGGTCAGCTCGGCGCGGGCCAGCGTGAGTTCGTCCCGAACCAGGCGCGAGACCTGCTCGGTCGCCCGCTGAACCAGTTCGGCGGTGGACGGCTCCGTCCCGTTGTGGGACATCCGCCCGTTGTGGGACGTACGGGCGTTCGCCACGTCAGCCATGCTGTCCCCCTCTCGTCATCACCGCGCTGTATGCCCGGAGTCGCCGCTCGTCAATCCTGTTCCCGAAAAAGGGGGCAGAAGCGTCGGGCAGCACGTCCCCGCCAAACGCCGCGCCAAACCTGCCCATCCGAGTGGATAACGAGATGGTCAGCGGCGAGGTTCGGCGGGCTGCCGGGCCTCGACCGTCTCGTCGGGGCCGACGAAGGCCTCGTTGCGGGCGTGGCCGTCGTCGCTGCCACCGAAGAGCCGGGCGTCGTCGGGCACCTCGGCCTCGGCCCGGCGGCGCGTCGAGTGCCGCGGCTGGATCCACTGCCACGCCAGGTCGCTACCGCCGTCGCCGACCTCGGTACGCAGGCGGGGCATCGCGGTGGGCCGGTGATCGCGTACCCAGGCGACCAGGTGTTCCCGCACGAGGCAGCGCAGGTCCCACAGGGCCCCCGCGTTGCTGGCGCTCACCAGCGCGCGAACCTTGATCGTGCCGCCGGTCGCGTCGGTGACCTGGAGGACACAGACCCGGCCGTCCCACAGCTCGGTGCTCTCGACCAGCCGGCGCAGCTCCTCCCGCATGGCCTGCACCGGAATCGACCAGTCGACCTCGAACTCGGCGGTGCCCAGGACCTTCGCCTCGGTACGGGTCCAGTTCTGGAACGGCTTGCTGGTGAAGTAGGAGGTGGGCAGGATCAACCGGCGGTCGTCCCATACCTGCACCACCACGTAGCTGAGGGTCAGCTCCTCGATCCGACCCCACTCCCCCTCGACCACCACCACGTCGTCGAGGCGCACCGCGTCGCTGAAGGCCAGTTGCAGGCCGGCGAAGACGTTGCCCAGCAGGCTCTGCGCGGCCAGGGCGGCGACCACACCGACCACACCGGCGCTGGTCAGCACGCCGGCACCGATGCCCCGCACGGCGGGGAAGGTCATCAGCATCACGCCGAGGGTGATGACGACGATCACCACTATCGTCACCCGGCGCAGCATCACCACCTGGGTGCGTACCCGCCGGGCGTGCCGGTTGTCCGGCACGTCCACCCGGAACCGGGCGAGCGCGGTGTCCTCGACCACCACCAGCAGGCAGGCGACCAGCCAGGCCGCGGTGGCGATGACGGCGAGCACCAGCAGGTGCAGCAGGGCCTGACGCCAGCCGGTGCCGATCGCGTACCCGGTGCTGAACCGGACGGCGAACTGCACGGCGAGCACGGTGGCGGCGACCTGGAACGGGCGGTGCGCGTGCTGGGTCAACTCGGTCAGCAGCAGTGATTTGCGGCCCCAGCGGCGGGTGAGGCGGTGCACCACCTCGACCACGGCAAGAGCGATCGCCGCCGCGGCGAGCGCGGCGACGACCGTCACGAGGTAGCTGTGCACGTGTTGCTTCTCCTTCCGGCCCGACGGCGATCCCGGTGGTGGTGTCCGGCGTGCGGGCGATCAAGATCCGGCAAAGGGGCAATGGTGCCCTGAATCGCCGGCCCCGGCCACCGTGGGGGTGGCCGGGGAGGAGAAGGTCATACCTTGCGGTAGCGGGACTGGAGGAAGCAGTAGACGCCGAAGGCGGCGATGCCCAGCGCGATGAGGGTCAGCAGGATGGTGCCGAACGCCTGGTCACGCAGGGTCCGCAACGCGGCGTCCAGACCACGGGCCTTCTCCGGGTCGTAGTTCACCGCGGCCAGTATGACCAGCAGGCCGGTCACGGCGAAGGCGACACCCCGGGAGGCGTAGCCGGCCATGCCGAGCCGCCGGGCGAGCTGCCGGGTCTTGGCGCTCATCTCGCCGGTCTTCAGCCGCTTCATGAACTTCTTCTTCAGGCCGTAGATCGTCATGCCGACACCGATGCCCGCGAGCACCAGACCGGCGAGACCGACCAACCAGCGACCCCCGGTGGACTCCATCAGCCGGGCCGACAGGTCCTGCTGCTGGGAGGCGCTGTCGGAGTTGGCGTCGGAGACGACCTTCCAGGCGGTCCAGGCCAGCCAGAGGTAGATCAGGGTGCGGGCGGCGGAGACGATCCGTTCCTTGAGCCGGTCGTTGCCCCGCTCGGTGCGGTGCCCGACGGCCGCTTCGAGGGCCTGCCAGATCGCCATGGCGAGCATGCCGACGGCGATGGCGATGACCAGGAACTGACCCAGGGGTTGCGCGGCGAGGGTACGCAGCGCGCCGGACTGGTCGCCGTCGTTGGACGAGTTGCCGAACGCGATCTGCAGCGCCAGCCAGCCGAACAGCAGGTGCACGATCCCGTAGCCGATGAAACCGGCCCGGGCGAGGAGTTCCAGCCACCGGCTGTCGGCCGTACGGGCGGCGGTGGCTTCGGCGTTCCGGGTAAGAGACATGGCGCCTCAATCTCCGAACGCGAAGATTTCCAAACGTGCTGGCCGCCGCCCGAGTACCGTCAGCCGCCGTTACGCGCGATGCGGACCTTCACCTCGCTGTCGGTGACGCTGTCCAGGGTGACCGCGAGGCCACCGACGTCGGCCGCCTGCTGGCCCACCGTGAGGGACAGCTGCTCGCCAGCGACCTCGATGGTGGCCACGTCGTCCTGCGTCTCGACCAGCCGAGCCTCGACGCCGAGGATGTTCGCCCGGGCGTCCACGCCCCGGTCGAAGGTCACCGTGCAGGCGTCCAGGCCGCAGTCGGTGCTGGCCCCCTCGGAGCTGCAACCGGCCAGCAGGGCCGCGCCGAGCGCGAGACCGGCCAGCAGGCCGGCGAGGCGGGTGGAAGTGGGCGGAGTCTTACCGGCGAGGGATCGGTTCGTCACGCCGTCAAGCGTACGAGACACCGGCGAACCGACCGGGCGGGCCGACCGGCGGTGGACAATGCAGGAGTGAGCATGCTGGTCGAGGACAACCCCGCCAAACACCGCTACGAGATCCTGGTCGACGACGCGCTGGCCGGCTTCACCGCCTACCTGCCCCGCGACCAGGTGCTGATCTTCACGCACACCGAGGTGGACTCGGCCTTCCAGAACATGGGCGTCGGCTCGGCGCTGATGCGCGGCACCCTCGATCAGGTCCGCGCGCAGGGCCAGCGGGTGGTGCCACGGTGCCCGTTCATGGCCGCCTTCATCGAACGCCACCGGGAGTACGCCGACCTGGTCACCAGCCCGGACTGACCACGCCGCCGGCGAGCAGCTCGGCCGCGGCCCGACCGGCGGCCCGGGTGGCGCCGTGGGTGGCGATGTGCACCGCCCCGGTGACCAGCGCGGGCACCCCGAGTTCGACGACCACGGCGTCCGGGCGGGCGGTCAGCGCCCGACCGACCGCGTCCCGCATCCAGGCGTGCCGGTGCAGGTCGCGCACGACGAGCACCAGCGGTCGCCCGGTGGCACCGGCGGCCGGGTCGGCCGGCGCCGACTGCTCGACGTGTCGGACGCTCGTGGTGCCCGGCACCAGGGCGGCCAGCGGCGCCGCCACCCCCCAGGGAGTCGCCGACCCGATCGCGATGTTGTGCGGCGGCTGGAACTCCACCACGTGCGCCGGACCGCACAGCGGCAACGAGACGTTCGTGGCGTCGCTGGTGGTGACCCGCACGGCACGTCGCGCCGCGACCAGCCCGACAGCTGAGCCGCCGGTCGGGCCGGCGGGGCGGGCGGTACGGGCCGCCACCGTCCAGGCGGCGAGTTGGCCGACCCGCTTGGCCGCCTCGGTGAGCCGCTCCTCGGGCAGCTCCCCGGCGACGACCGCGTCGACGATGGCGTCGCGCAGGTGGCGGGCCGTCTCCTCGTCGGCGTGCTCGCCGCCGACACAGATCGCGTCCGCGCCGGCGGCCAGGGCACGCACGGCCGCACCGGCGAAACCGTAGCGGTCGGCGACCGCGCCCATCTCCACCGCGTCGGTCACCACCACGCCGTCGAAGCCCATCTCCTCGCGCAGCAGGCCACCCAGGATGCGGGCGCTCAGGGTGGCCGGCAGGTCCGGATCCAGCGCCGGCACCAGCAGGTGCCCGGTCATCACCGCCTGGACGCCCGCCGCCACGGCGGCCCGGAACGGAGCCAGCTCGACGGTGTGCAGCCGGTCCCGGTCGGCGTCGATGCGGGGCAGGTCGTGATGGGAGTCGACGCGGGTGTCGCCGTGCCCGGGAAAGTGCTTCGCGCAGGCGGCGACGCCGCCGGACTGCAGGCCGCGTACCCAGGCGGTGGTGTGCCGGGCGACCAGCGACGGCTCGGCGCCGAACGACCGGACGCCGATCACCGGGTTGTCCGGGTTGGAGTTCACGTCCGCGTCGGGCGCGTAGTTGAGGGTGATCCCGGCGGCGGCGAGTTCCGCGCCGAGGTCGCGGGCCACCTCCTCGGTCAGAGCCGGGTCGTCGACCGCGCCGAGTGCCAGGTTGCCCGGACGGGAGCTGCCCAGACCGGACTCGATGCGGGTGACGTCGCCGGCCTCCTCGTCGATGGCGACGATCACGTCCGGCCGCTCCGCCCGCAGCGCGGCGGTCAGCGCGGCCACCTGCCCGGGATCGACGACGTTGCGGCTGAACAGCACCACCGAGCCGAGCCCGTCGCCGAGCCAGCGGCAGATCCAGGCGGGTGGGACGGTGCCGACGAAACCGGGCTGCAGGACCGCGGCCGCCAGGGTCGCCAGGTTTCCGTTGCGCTCGACCCGCTCGCTCATGCCGGCACTCCGCTTCGCTGCGTGCCGCCATGAGGCACCGCCGCACTGAGTTGAAGATTCACTCGCTGCCGCTCGCTCATGCCGGCACTCCGCTTCGCTGCGTGCCGCCATGAGGCACCGCCGCACTGAGTTGAAGATTCACTCGCTGCCGCTCGCTCATTCGGCGCTGTACCCCCGCGTGTTCCGCCGTGGACTCCCGCCGGCCGGCGGTCCAGACATGGTCACACCGCGCCACCCCAATAGTCAATAAACCTTACAGTTGCCCTGGGAGCGCTGCACCGCGACAGTGCGGGTATGGACCCCGTGCTGCTGGCCGACGCGACGAGCCCGGCCGACATTCCCGGCGTACGCCTGCTCGGCCTGGTGGTGGGCGGTCTGCTGCTGCTGATCGCCATCCGCGCGATGTTCCGCCGCTGAGCCACCGGAGCGGGTGTGACCGGCGTCCGCCTGGGTACCGCCTGCCCCACAGGCAGCACGGGCCGAGGGGGAAGAAATGAAGATCGGATACTTCCTGTCCACCGAGGAGTACGCGCCGGCCGAACTGCTCGACCAGGCCCGGGCCGCCGAGCGGGCCGGCTTCGAGGCGCTGTGGATCTCCGATCACTACCACCCCTGGATCGACGCCCAGGGGCAGAGCCCCTTCGTCTGGTCGATGCTCGGCGCGCTGAGCCAGGTCTGCCGGCTGCCGGTGACCACCGCCGTCACCTGCCCGACCGTACGCATCCACCCGGCGGTGCTCGCCCAGGCCGCGGCGACCACCTCGGTGCTGCACTCCGGCCGGTTCGTCCTCGGGGTGGGCTCCGGCGAGGCGCTCAACGAGCACATCCTCGGCGGTGCGTGGCCGGGGGCCGGCGTCCGGCTGGAGATGCTGGAGGAGGCGGTCGAGGTGATGCGCGAGCTGTGGCGTGGTGGTTTCGTCAACCACCACGGCCGGCACTACCAGGTGGAGCACGCCCGGATCTACACGCTGCCGGAGACACCCCCGCCGATCTACGTCTCCGCGTTCGGGCCCAAGGCCGTGGATCTGGCCGCCCGGATCGGCGACGGTTTCGTCAACACCATGCCCGACGCCGACCTGGTACGCCGGTTCCGGGACAACGGCGGCGGCGACAAGCCCTGCCAGGCCGGTTTCAAGGCCGCGTACGCGCCGACGGTCGAGGAGGGCATGCGACTGGCGTACGAGCGCTGGCCGACCGAGGCGATCCCCGGTGAGCTGCTCCAGGTCCTGCCCTCGCCGCGCCACTTCGAGCAGGCGGCCACGCTCGTGGATCCGGCGGCGATGCGCGAGGCGTTCGTCTGCGGCAGTGACGCCGACGCCCACCTGGCGAAGATCGACGCGTACGCGAAGGCCGGGTTCGACGAGGTCTACGTCGCCAACACCGGGCCGAACTGGTCGGGGCTGCTCGAGATGTACCAGCGCGAGGTGCTGCCCCGGCTGCGTTGATCAACCCGGGTTTCGCCGCGGAGCCGCCCGGGTACCTGCGGCCTTCGATGAAACTGACCACGCACTCGATGTCGTTGCGCCGCGCCGCGCGCAGCCTGTTCGGTTGGACCGCGCTGCGGCCCAACCAGTTGGCCGCGATGCGGGCCGTGATGCGCCGCCGCGACGCCCTGGTGGTGCTGCCCACCGGCGCCGGCAAGTCGGCGATCTACCAGATCCCGGCCAGCCTGATCCCCGGCCCGACCGTGGTGATCTCTCCGCTGCTGGCGCTTCAGCAGGACCAGATCGCCGCGCTCAACGAGCGGCAGCGCGCGGAACTGCGAGCGGTCCGGATCAGCTCGGACGAGACCGCGGCACAGCAGGCCGAGGCGATCGCCGAGATCCGCGACGGCCGGGCCGAGTTCCTCTTCATCACCCCGGAACAGCTGGCCAACCCCGACCGGCTGGCCGAGGTCCGGGATCTCAAGCCGGCGCTGGTGGCGATCGACGAGGCGCACTGCATCTCCGCCTGGGGCCACGACTTCCGCCCGGACTACCTGGCCCTCGGGCAACTGATCGAGGGCATCGGCCGACCACCGGTGGTCGCGCTGACCGCCACCGCCTCCCCGCCGGTACGCGACGACATCGTCAGCCGGCTGCGGCTGCGCAAACCCGAGATCGTGGTCTCCGGCCTGGACCGGCCCAACCTCTTCTTCGAGGTGGCGCACTGCCCCACCGAGGACTACCGGTGGCGGCGGCTGATCGCCCTGCTGCGCGAGGACAAGCGACCCGGCATCATCTACGTGCCCACCCGCCGCGCCGCCGAGGAGCTGGCCGACCGGCTGACCGACGCGGGTCATCCCGCCCAGTACTACCACGGTGGCATGCCGGCCAACGCCCGCGCCCGGCTGCACGAGGCGTTCCTCGCCGACCAGGTGCCGATCATGGTGGCGACCTCGGCGTTCGGCATGGGCATCGACAAGCCCAACATCGCCTGGGTGGTGCACATGGCGCTACCCGACTCGCCGGACAGCTACTTCCAGGAGATCGGCCGGGCCGGCCGCGACGGCCAGCCGGCCCGGGTGCTGCTGCTCTGGCAGGCCGAGGACGTCGGGCTGCAACGCTACTTCAGCGGTGGCCTGCCCGACGCCAACGAGCTGCGCGACCTGGCCGCGTTGCTGCGCAAGGAACCGACCACCCGCAAGGAGTTGCGCGAGGTGACCGGGCTCGGCCCGCGCAAGCTCGGGCAGTACCTCGCCCTGCTGGAACAGGTCGGCGCCGCCCAGCAGGCGCCGGGACAGCGGGTCGGCGCACCCCGTTACGCCCCCACCCCGGTCGACGCGGCGGCGGCCGCGGTGGCCGAGGCGGAGCGGCAGCAGAGCCTGATCCGGTCGCGTACCGACATGATGCGGGCCTTCGCCGAGACCAGCGCCTGCCGGGGACAGACGTTGCTGGCCTACTTCGGCGAGCAGATGAGCGAGATCTGCGGGCACTGCGACAACTGTCACGCCGGCACCAGCGTGCCCGACGACGGTTCGGTGGGTCCGTTCCCGGTGCACAGCCAGGTGCGGCACGCCGAGTGGGGCTCCGGCCTGGTGCTCAGCTACGAGGAGGGCCGGATGACGGTGCTGTTCGACGAGGTCGGGTACAAGACCTTGTCGGTCAGCGTGGTGTCCGAACAGGGGCTGCTGACCCTGGACTAACCTGAGCCGGCCGCTGCCGGTGGCCGGGCCTGCCGGGCCCGGCCGGGTCGGGCGGAAGGACCAGACCGGCCGCCACTGGCGGTGCGGCTGACGAGGACGTGAACGACGAGCGGGAGGGGCGGGTCGTGATCGAAGAACCGGCGTACACCGGGTTCGGTTTCTCCGACGAGGAGTGGGGGCTGCTGGTCGGCCTGCCGCAGTCGGTGCTCACCGCGGCGAGCGCCGCCGAGTCCGACGGCACCAAGGCGACGATGGCCGAGGGGGCCGCCGGCCTGGAGACCATCTCCGGCGGGCGGGAGTCGGCCAGCCCGCTGGTGGCTGCCGTGGCCGGCGAGATCGTCACCCGGGTCGGCGACCCGGAGGCCGGCGAGGAGCTGCCGGTCATCGAGCCCGCGGACCCGCGCGGCTACGCCGAGGACGTGTTGGGCCGCGCCAAGGAGGCATCGGCGCTGCTGGCGGCCAAGGTGGACGAGGGCGAGGCGGGCGCGTACCGGCACTGGCTGGTGGAGATCACCGACCAGGTGGTCGGCGCCGCCAGCACCGGCGGCGTGCTGGGCCTGGGCGGCACCGAGGTCAGCCCCTCCGAGCGCCGCTTCCGCGACCGCCTGGCCCAGATCCTCAACGACTGACCCCAATCCACCCCCCACCCGACCCCCGACCCCCGACCTCCGTTGATCATGAGGTTGGCGGCACTGTTGATCTTAAAAGCTGCCGCCAACCTCATGATCGACTCGGTGAATGTGGGTGGGGGTGGGGGTTAGGCGATTCGGCGGGGGAAGAGGAGGGCGGAGAGGAGCATGGCGAGGGCCAGCAGGGCTAGGCACCAGGCGGCCGCGCGGGTGGGTGCGGTGCCGACCGGGGTGTCCAGCAGGAGGCCACGCAGCGACTCGATGACCGGGGTGACCGGCTGGTGCTCGGCGAAGCCCCGCAGCCAGCTGGGCATGGTCTCGACCGGTACGAAGGCACTGCTCGGATAGGGCAGGAACATCACGATGAAGGTGTATCCGTTGGCCGCCTCCGGGGTCCGGGCCAACAGGCCGAACGCCGCCGACAGCCAGGACACCGCCAGCAGGAACAGCAGCAGCACCCCGGCGGCGGCCAACCAGCGCAGTGGCGCGACGGCCGGCCGGAACCCGATGGCGACCGCCACCCCCAGCACCAGCACCGTGGAGACGGTGTTGCGGGCCACGCTCGCCACCACGTGCCCGGCGAGGATCGAGGTGGCACCGACGTCCATCGTGCGTAGCCGTTCGATCATCCCGGTGGTCAGGTCGATGGTGACGCTCACCGCCGTGCCGGCCGCGCCGAAGCCGGCGCAGAGCAGCAGCACACCGGGCACCACGTAGGTCACGTACGCCGAACCGGTCTCGATCGCACCGCCGAAGAGGTAGACGAAGAGCAGCATCAGGATCACCGGCAGCAGCAGCGAGGTGAGCAGCGCGTCGATGTTGCGCCGGGACAGCCGGACACAACGGCCGATCATCACGGCGGCGTGAATCGGTCGGAGGGTCAGCTCAGACACCGGCCACCTCCCGCTCGGGGCTCGCCAGCCGACCGGTGAGGGTGAAGAAGACGTCGTCGAGGGTCGCCTCCCGGACGGTGAACCGGACCACCCCGTGCCGGTCCGGATCGACCTCGTCGAGCAGGCCGCGCACCTGGGGGGCGCTGCCGTCGGTGGCCACCGACAACGCCAGCCGGGCCGGTTCGCGGTGGGTGACCCGCTCACCCAACCGCCGGTCCGCCTCGGCGAGCCCGGCGGCGTCGCGCCAGGTCAGCTCCAACCGCTGGGCACCGAAACGGCGCTTGAGTTCCGCCGCCGTCCCCTCGGCGGCGAGTCGGCCGCCGTGCAACACCATGATCCGGTCGGCCAGGCGGTCGGCCTCCTCCAGGTACTGCGTGGTGAGCAGCACCGTCACCCCGGCCCCGGCCAACTCGCCGATCACCTCCCACAGCCCCTGCCGGCTGCGTGGGTCGAGACCGGTGGTCGGCTCGTCCAGGAAGATCACCGACGGGGCGCCGACCAGGCTGGCCGCCAGGTCGAGTCGACGCCGCATCCCGCCGGAGTACGTCACCACCCGCCGCCCGGCGGCGTCGGCCAGATCGAAACGGTCCAGCAGTGCCGCGGCACGGGCGCGGGCCGCCGGAGCGCGCGACCCGGCGAGGCGGGCCAGCATCGTCAGGTTCTCCACGCCGGTCTGCCCGTCGTCGAGCGCCGCGTGCTGGCCGGCGAGGCTGATCGCCCGGCGTACCCGCCGCCGCTGGCGCACCACGTCGTGGCCGACCACCCGGGCGGTACCCGAATCCGGTCGGGTCAGCGTCGCCAGGATGCGCACCGTGGTGGTCTTGCCGGCCCCGTTCTGCCCGAGCAGGGCATGCACCCCGCCGGTGGGCACCCGCAGGGTCAGCCCGTCGAGCACGACGTGGTTCCCGAAGGACTTGCGCAGGTCGACCAGCTCGACCGCTGGCGGTCCGTGCACCATGGACACCCTCCCAATCTGCGTACGTAATACGCTTCTATGCGTAGACCATACGCAGAAGATATGCTGGCGGTCAACGCCGGCCTGGGAGGTGGAGTGGGCGAAGACGTCGAGCTGCCCGAGAACGTGGCCCTCGCCTGGGGGCTGCGTGACCGTCCGAGCCGTGGCCCGAAGCGCAGCCTCAGCCTCGACCAGGTGGTCGCCGCCGGCATCCAGATCGCGCAGGCCGAAGGGCTGACGGCGGTGTCGATGAGCCGGGTGGCAGGCGAACTCGGCGTGGCCACGATGTCGCTGTACCGGTACGTGCCCACCAAGCACGACCTGCTCGACCTGATGGTGGACACCGCGTACGGCCCGCCACCACGCCCGCGCGGAGCCGACGAGGGCTGGCGGCCGGCGCTGGCCCGATGGGGTGAGGGGAACGTCGCCGCGCTGCGCCGGCAACCCTGGATGCGGCACGTGCCGATCACCGGCCCACCGATCAACCCCAACCAGGTGCGCTGGCTGGAGTACGGGCTCGCCGCGCTGCGCGGCACCGGCCTGCGCGCCTCCGAACGGATCGCCACGATCATGCTGGTCAGCGGCTACGCCCGCAGCTGGGCCACGCTCACCGCCGACATCGCCGAGGCCGCCGCCCGGACCGGGCGGACCCCGGAGGAGGTGGGCCTGCGCTACTGGCGGCACCTCGCCGTGCTCACCGCGCCCGGCCCCTACCCGGCGATCCACGAACTGCTGGCCGAGGCCGAGGAGTACGACGACGACGTCGACCTCGAATGGCGGTTCGGGCTGGGCCGGATCCTCGACGGCGTGGCGGCCATGATCGAGAGCCGGGCCACCGACCCGTCCAATGCGGCCCACCAGCCGGGTGGCACCGGTCCGCCCGACGGTGGTTGAGGTCCCCGGTCAGGTCCGCGCCAGCAGGGTCAGCACCGCCCGCTCGGCCTGCTCCGGCGAGGTCTCCCCGGTCACCGGAGCGACCACACCGTCGTGGAAGAGATCCACCACCCTCGGGTCCACGTACGAGGCGCGAGCCACCGTCGGCGTGTTGCCGAGCAACTCCGCCACCTGTCGCATCACCCCCGCCACCGCCCGGCGGCGAGCGGTCACCGAACGGGCGCCGGCCAGTGCGGCCAACTCCGTCGCCGCCCGTACCGTCGCGTGCCAGGTGCGGAAGTCCTTCGCGGTCATCTCGCCACCGCTGGCCTCGCGGAGATAGTCGTTGACCTCGTCGGCGCGCACGTCCCGCCACTGCCGGCCGTCCCAGTAACCGAACAACCGGTCGGCCGCCCGACGCCGCCGACGCAGGTCGGTGAGCACCCGGCACAGCTGCGGGTCGGAGATCAGCCGGACCTGCTCGATGCCGCCCTTGGCCGGAAACTCGAACAGCACACACCCCTGGCGCAGCCGGGCGTGCTCGGGACGCAGGGTCGCCACGCCGAACGTCGGATCCTCGCCGGCGGCGTACTGGTCGCTGCCCACCCGGAAGGCGCCCATGTCGAGCAGCCGGGTCACCGTCGCCAACACGCGCTCGCGGCGCAGCCCGCGTACCGTCAGGTCATGGTCGACCCGCTCGCGCAGCAGCGGCAGCCGGCCCGCCACCTCCAGCACGTGGTCGAACTTCGCCTCGTCCTGCCGCTGCCGCCACAGCGGGTGGTAGAGGTACTGCTTCCGGCCGGCCGCGTCGACGCCGATGGCCTGGATGTGCCCGTTCGGGTACGGCGAGATCCACACGTCCCGCCAGGCCGGCGGGATGACGAGTGCGCGCAGCCGGGCCAGGTCGTCGGGGTCGCGTACCGGCTCGCCGCGCGGGTCCAGGAACGACCAGCCCCGGCCCCGCCGATGCCGCCGATATCCCGGCCGACCCGGATCGCTACGCCGCAACCGCACGGTCCACCCGCACCACCCGCTCCACCTCGTCGACCGCGGCCAGCACCTCGTCCACGCCGAGGGCGACCATCGTGGGATGGTCACCTACCCCGTCCCACTCCGGCCATGCCCCCGCGCCGGCCCAGAGTGCCCGGTGCCGTCGGCGCTCCGGCGGTGGACCCCAGCGCGCCGGCGGGACCGGACCGAACAGCACCACCGACGGGGTGCGGTAGCCGGTGGCCAGATGCGCCACCCCCGTGTCCCCGCTGACCACCAGGCGCGCCCCGGCGATCAGCGCGGCGAGCTGGGCCAGGTCCGTCCGGCCGGCCAGCACCGCGGCGGCGGGCAACCCGGCCCGGTACGCGACCCGAGCGACCAGGTCCCGCTCCGACGCGCTGCCGGTCAGCACCACCCGGTGCCCCCGCCCGGTCAGCTCCCGGGCCAGAACCGCGTACCGGGCGGCCGGCCAGCGCTTGGCCGGCTCCTTCGAGCCGGGATGCAGCACCGTGACACCACCGGCCGCCAGGCCCGGACCCGGGCGGCGCAGATCCAGGTCGGTCGGGTCGGCCGGAATGTCGTACTCGCGCAACAGCCGGCACCAACGCGACACCTCGTGCTCGTCGTCGTCCCACCGCGGCCCGTCGGGGTGCGGCGCCTCGGCGTTGGCGAAGGCGATCAGCCGGTCGGGACGGGCGGCGGCCAGCAGCCGGTGCGAGCGCGGACCCCGGCCGTGCAGGTTGACCGCCACCGCCACCCGCCCGGCGGGCCGGGCCAGCCGGTCCAGGCCGTCGGTGGGCAACAGCCGGTCCACCCCGCCGACCAGCTCGACGAGCGGCCCCAGCCAGGCCGGCGCGGCGAGCACCAGTTGCTGGTCCGGGTACGCCGCCCGCAGCGCCCGCACCGCCGGGACCGCCGTGGCCAGGTCACCGACGCCGAGGGCACGCAGCGCCAGGATCACGGGTACGACGTCTCCCGATCGGCGCAGACCACCATCTCGCGGATCGCGCAGCCGGCCGGCTGGGACAGGGCGAACATGACGGCGGCGGCGGTGTCGGCCGGATCGTTGAGGATCGCGTCCGACCCTGGCCGGTACCGCGGATCGCGTTCGTCGAAGAAGGCCGTCCGCATCCCGCCCGGGACGAGCAGCGTGACACCGACCGTGCCGGCCAGTTCGGCGGCGAGCGCCCGGGTGAAGCCGACCACCCCGAACTTCGCCGCACAGTACGCCGTCGCGTCGCTGACCGCCTTGATGCCGAGGGTGGAGGCCACCGTCACGACGGTGCCCCGGGATGCGGTCAGGAACGGTAGCGCGGCGCGGATCACCGCGGCGGTCGCCAGCAGGTCGACGGCGACGATCCGGTCCCAGGTCTCACCGGGCACGTCGGCGAGGCGACCGGGCACGTCGATGCCGGCGGCGGTGACCACGGCGTCCAGCCCGCCCACCCGCGCGGCCAGCTCGCGGGTGGCGGCCTCGGCACCACGAGTGTCGGCCAGGTCGCACTCCACCCAGGGCACCCCGTCCGCCGGTGCCTGCCGATCCAGCACCAGCGGCCGACCACCGGCGGCGGCCACCGCCGCCACCACCGCCGCGCCGAGTCCGCTGGAGCCGCCGGTGACCAGCACCGTCCGCCCGGACGCCGGCGCACTCACGGGGTGACCTCCGTTCGCGACTGCGGGGCTCGCAACACCGGCTCACTCCTCACGCTCACCGGACCACCTCCGTCCGGTTGGCCGTCGCGGCGATCATCTCGGTGGTGGACCGCCCGTCCAGATAGGGCACCACCACCGTGTGACCGCCCCACCGGCGCAGGATCTCCGCCTCCGGCAGGCCGGCGCCGTCACCGCCGCCGGTGGCGTAGTCCCCGCCCTTGACCCAGACGTCCGGGCGCAGCCAGGACAAAGCCGCCTCCGGTGTCGGCTCATCGAAGATCATTACCGCGTCGACGCAGCTCAACGCGGCCAGCAACCGGCTTCGGTCGTCCTGGCGCATCACCGGCCGGTCCGGTCCCTTGAGGCCGGTGACGCTGGCGTCGGAGTTGAGGCACACGATCAGGCAGTCGCCGAGCTGCCGGGCGGCCTGCAACGTCGCGACGTGGCCGGCGTGCAGCAGGTCGAAGCAGCCACCGGTGGCGACGACCGTCCCGCCGGCGGCGCGGACCCGGGCGACCACGGCGGCCGACGCGGCCACCCCGACCCGGTCGCCGGCCACCGCGGCGTGCACCGCCTGCGGGGCGCGCCGCACCGGCGCGGGCAGAGCCGTCGCCACCCCACCGTCGGCCACGTACGCCGAGGCCTCCGCCACCGCCTCCTGCACCGCCTCGGAGACCAGCGCGCCACGGGCCAGGGCGAGGCCGGCGGCGACGGCGAACCGGTCGCCCGCGCCGCAGGTGTCCCCCTCGGCGGCCACCGGGGCGGGCACCATGAGTGGCGTCGACCCGGCGTGACTGAGCAGCGCGCCGTCGGCGCCGAGCGTCACCGCGACCGCCCCCGCGCGCCACCGCTGCCGCAACCGCTGCGCCCCCTCGGCGGCGGTGGCCAGCCGGGTGCCGCCGACCGGTGCCTCCATCAGCTCCCGCACCTCCGCCTCGTTCGGGGTGACCAGGTTCGCCCCGGGTACCGCGGCGGGTCCGCGAGGGTGCGGATCCCAGACCAGCGGAGCGCGGATCGAGGCCAGGGCCGCCCGCAGCGCCGGTTGCCGGGCCACCGCGCGGCCGTAGTCGCTGACCACCACCACCGAGGCCCGGTCCAGGACGCGCGACACCGCCTCGCCCGGCTCCTCCAGCTCCCCCGCCCCGCCGCCCCGGTCATGGCGCAGCAGCACCCGGCCTCCGGACCGCAGCCTGATCTTCTCCGGGGTGGCGCCGGCCAGCCGCAACGGATAGACCTGCACCCCGGCGGCGGCGAGCAGCACGCTCAGCCGGGCCCCGCCGGCATCGTCGGCCAGCGCGGTCACCAGCACCACCTCGGCACCCTGTGCGGCGGCGAAGACGGCGGAGAGCCCGGCGCCGCCGGGCCGGTCCACGTGCGCGATCTCGTCGAGCACGGGCACCGGCGAGTCCGGACAGAGCCGGTTGACCACCCCCTCGACATCCCGGTCGAGCAGGGTGTCGCCGACCACCACCACGGGTCCCGTCACGCTCGCCTCCTCACGCCTGCACCGGCCGGACGGCACCGCCGTCCAGCACCACCTCGACACCGGCCCGCACCGGACCGGCCGCTGGCACCGCCGGGGCCGGCTGATCCGTCATCGCCTGCTCGACGTACTCGCAGAGCAGATGACTGGAGACCAGGTGCAGCTCCTGGACCACCTGGGTGTCCGGCGAGTCCACCGCGAGCACCTCGTGACACGCCTCGGCGAGCGGGTTCGGCGCCGGCCCGGTGAACGCCCAGCAGCGCAGGCCCGCCTCCCGACCGGCCCGGGCGGCGGTGAGCAGGTTGCCGCTGCCGCCGCTCGTGGACAGCAGCAGCAGCACGTCGCCGGGTCGGCCGTGCGCGCGGACCTGCCGGGCGAAGACCTCCTCGTAGCCGTAGTCGTTGCCGATGGCGGTCAACGCCGACGTCTCGGCGTGCAACGCGATGGCGGACAGCGGCCGCCGGTCCTCGCGCAGCTTGCCGACCAGTTCGGCGGTCAGGTGTTGCGCCTCGGCGGCGCTGCCACCGTTGCCGGCGACGAGCAGCCGGCCGCCGTCGGTGAGCCGGCCGGCCAGGACCGCGCCCCACCGGGCGAGCAGCGGCTCGCAGCGGCGAAACGGCGGCAGGGCCGCGGTCAGCTGGGCCAGATGCGTGTCGAGCAGACTCATCAGGCCACCACCCGGGTCGGTCGACGCACGGCGGCCACCTCGTCGTAGACCTCGGCGAGGCGCTGCGCGGTGACCGCCCACGAGTAGTGCCGGCGGGCGCGGGCCCGCGCCGCGCCCGCGTACGCGAACCGGCGGATCCGGTCGTCGAGCAGCGCCCGCAGCGCCGCACCCAGCGCGCGCGGATCCCGCGCCGGCACCAGGTCCCCGGTCACGCCGTCGACCACCGTGTCCCGCAGGCCACCGACGGCGGTGGCCACCACCGGCACCCCGCAGGCCATCGCCTCCAGCGGAGTCAGCCCGAACGGCTCGTACCAGGGCGCGGCGACCAGGATGTCCGCCGAGCGGTACCAGCGGCCCATCTCCTCCCGGGGCACCGCGCCGACCAGGCGGACCCGGTCGGCGACGCCGCAACTGCCGGCGAGGGCCCGCAGCCGCCGGGCGTACGGGTCGGTCTCCAGCAGGCCGGCCGGCGGACCACCGACCACCACGCACTCCGCCTCGGGTACGTGCGCCATCGCCCGGACCACCGTCTGGAAGCCCTTGCGTTCCACCAACCGGCCCACGGTGAGGATCCGGGGCCGCCCGGCCTCGCGCTCGGTGGCCGGCCCCAGCGGGGCGAACGTGGCGAGGTTGACACCGGACGGGATGACGGTCATCGCCGACCGGGGCACCCCCATCCGGACCAGCTCACCGACCTCGTCGCGGCACTGGGCGATGACCCGGTCCACCGAACGGCCCAGCTGACGCTCGTAGCCGATCCGCCGCGCCGGGCTGGTGTCCTGCACGCCCTGGTGACGACGCTTCACCGCGCCGAGCGCGTGGTAGGTCTGCACCACCGGCACCCCGATCTGCCGGCCGGCCTCCAGCGCGGCCAGCCCACTCATCCAGAAGTGCGCGTGGACCACCTCGGGTGCCCACTCCCCGCCCCGCCACCGGTCGACCAGCCAGGCGCCGAACGGGCGCATGTGCGGCAGCAACGCGTCCTTCGCCACCGGTTCGGCCGGCCCGGCCGGCACGTGCACCACGTCGTAGCCGTCCGGGCTGCGTACCGTCACCGGCAGGTCCACCGCGTCGCGGCGGGTGTAGACCCGCACGTCGTGCCCAGCGGCGGCGAGCGCGGCGGAAAGCTCCGCGACGTGGGTGTTCTGGCCACCGGCGTCCTCGCCGCCCAGGATGGCGAGCGGGCTGGCGTGCTCCGAGATCATCGCTATCCGCATACTTCCTCCTCCAGCAGCCGGTCCCAGTCGGTGAGGAAACGGTCGAGGCCGTACCGTTCGCCGGCGGCGACGCGCGCCACGGCGCCGGCCTCGCGCGCCCGCTGCGGTTCGGCGACGAACCCGCTGGCGGCCGCCAGCAGGGTGTCGACCCGGGTGGAGAGGGCACCGGCACCCGGTGGCACCGCCATCACCGCTTCGGTGGTGGCCAGCGCCACCACCGGCATGCCCATCGCCATCGCCTCGATCAGGCTCAACCCGAGCGACGTCCACCGGCACAGGTGCAGGTAGGCCCGGCGGCGCGCCAACTCGGCGTGCATCCGGTGCTGCGGCACGTCGTCGTGGCTGGTCAACCGGTCCGCCGGCAGGCCGAGGTGCTCGGCCAGACCGGCCACCTTCATGCCGAAGACGTCGAGTGGGGCGATCTCGGCGAAGCGCACCAGCAGGTCGGTGCCGGTGACCCGCCAGCGGCGTACCGGTTCGTTGATCACGACGGCCAGCCGGTCCAGTTCGCCGGTCCAGACCGCCGTCGGTGCCACGATGCCGTGGTCGACGACGGTGGTCCGGGTGGCACCGGTGTCCCAGAACAGCTCGTTGAACGCGGTCACGTGGGCGATGAGCAGGTCGTCCCGGTCGGCCAACGGGTGGCGGCTGTTGGGGACCTGGCCGTCCTTCGGCGTGTTGTGCTCCACGTAGACGGCCGGCACGTCCCGGCCGGGCCGGCGGCCGAGCCACTGCTCGGCCAGGTCGATCTCCTCGGGGCGTTGCAGGATCACCACGTCGACGTCCGCGCCGCGCAGCTGCTCCGGGCTCACCTCCGCGGCGCTCTCCGGCCAGGTGTACGTCCGGGCGCGGCCCAGCCCGTACGGCCCCCGGTCCGGGGTGGCCGGGATCAGGTAGCGGTGCTTGCCGTGCACGAAGGAGGTGGTCCAGGAACCGTGCACGTGCCAGAGCAGGATGTTCATCGGCCGCCCCCACCGCCGACGGTGACCGCCTCGGGTGCCGCCCGGGGCCCGGCCGCACCGGTCGGCACCCGGTCCGGCGGCACGCCCAGCAGCCGCAACGCGTCGAGCACGTCGCCCGGACGGATGTCGCTGAGGCAGGGGTGCCCGGCTACCGGGCATCGGGCGGCCCGGGTGTCGCGGCAGGCGGCGGTGGCGTCGCCGAGGCGTACCGTCGGCACCCGCCACGGTCCCCACTGCCCGAAGGGGACGGTGGGAGCGAAGAGGCTGACCACCGGCACGCCGTACCCGGCGGCCAGGTGCGCCGGCCCGGTGTTGCCGACCACCACCGCGCCGGCCCCGGCCACGATCGCGGCCAGCTCGGCCAGGCCGGTCCGGCCACCGAGGTCCCGGCAGTGCCGGCCGGCGACCCGCGCGGTCAGGTCCCGTTCGGTCGGGCCGCCGGTCACCACCACCCGGTATCCGACGGCGCTCAACTCGGCGGCGATCCGCTCGGCAACCTCGGGCGGGCAGCCCCGCGCCGGTGCCGCCGACCCGGGATGCAGTACGACGTAACCCGGCGCACCGGCGTCGGGTGGGGGCGGTGGGACCGGGCGCAGCCGCAGGTGCGGTTCGTCGCCCTCGCCGAGCGGGTAGCCGGCGGCAGCGGCCAGCGAGAGGGCCCGCTCCGCCTCGGGCACACCGACCGGCACCCGGTGCCGCACGTCCAGCAGGCTGCCCGGGTAGTCGTCGCTGATCGCCGCGAGCCGGGCGACCCCGGCCATCCGTAGCAGCAGGGCCAGGGGCAGCGGCGACTGGTGGAACGAGGTGAAGATGACGGCCTCGTCGGCGGCCACCGCCGCCAGTCGGGTGACCAGAGCCGCCATCTCCCGCGGCTCCACCGGCGCGGGGTCCGGGTCGATCCAGGGCAGCCGATGCTCGATCACCTCGTCGACGCCGGGCAGCAGGTCGGCGGCGGCCCGGCCCCGGGGCCCGCAGAGCAGCACCACCCGCTCGGCGCCGGCGGCGACCGCCCGGATGCCCGGTCCGGTCACCAGCACGTCCCCCGCCGAATCCGAGCGCACCACCAGTACGGTGCGGCCGGCAGCCGGGCGGCCCGGTGCCGACCGCCGCACACCCGTGGCGACTTCGCGGCTCCCCACCCCCGGCAGCGGCGTCGCCGGGCTCAGTGACGCCTGGCGTCGAAGGATCTCGGCGACGGCCGAGGGCAGGTCGGCTGCCACCCACGGCGCCGCCGCCACCTCTTCCGGCCGGGTCACCGGCGTCGGGACCAGGATGCCGGTCGCACCGGCGGCCAGCGCCGCGGTGACGTCGCGACCGATGTCACCGATCAGGGCGCAGCGGGCCGGCACCGTGCCCAGGGCCCGGGCCGCGGCGTGCACCAGACCCGGCCGTGGCTTGCGGCAGGCGCAGCCGTCCCCGTCGTCGTGCGGACACACCTGCCAGCAGTCGAACGGGCCGAGCAGGGCCTCGATCCGGCGGTGCACCCGGTCCAACTGCCGCTCGGTGAACAGACCCCGGGCCAACCCGGACTGGTTGGTCACCACGGCGAGCTTCAGTCCGGCCGCGCGCAGCCGGTCCAGCGCCACGCGGGCCCCGGGCACCGGTCGCACCTTGTCCGGATCCGAGTTGTACGGCACGTCCTCGACCAGGGTGCCGTCGCGGTCCAGCAGCACCGCGTCGAAGAGCACCGGGCGGGACATGGGCCCACCGGGCTCGGCCAGCAGCCCTGCTGACCTGCGCTGATCCGGCTCCCCATGGTCCTGTCGCACGGGCGGCGGGTTCCCTGCGCCCCGGTGAGTAAACGTCACCCGCGACGCGGCTGAGGCGACCGCGCACCGGCGGCACCCGCACGGCCGCCCGCGGTTGGCCTTACCCGCGGTCCCGGAGAAGCTAACCCGGCGGCCCGGTTAGCCGAGGCCACCGGCGGGGTACCGAGCGGCGGTGGCGGTCGTGGAGAAAGTGATCGAGGCACCGGTCCGGCAGGTGTGGGCGGTACTCGCGGACGGATGGACCTACAGCGACTGGGTGGTGGGCACCGCCCACATGCGCGACGTCGACCAGGACTGGCCCCGGGTGGGCACCCGGCTGCACCACCGCGCCGGTCCCTGGCCGTTCTCCCTGGAGGACTGCTCGACGGTGCTGGCCTGTGAGCCGGAGCGCAAACTCGTGCTCCGCGTCCAACTCTGGCCGGCCGGGGAGGCGATGGTGGCCTTCACCCTGGAGCCGCTCGGCGCGGAGCGGACCCGGGTGCTGCTCGCCGAGGACTTCGCCGCCGGGCCGCTGCGTTGGATCCGCACCAAAGTCAACGATCTGGTGCTGCATCTGCGCAACGAGGAGACCCTGGACCGGCTCTCCGACATCGCCGAACGGCAGAAGACACCGGCCTGATCGCGGGCCCGGCGCGGGGAGCCATTTCACCCCGGAAGGGACAAGTGGCTACGCTCACGGGGAACCCTGTCCGCATACCGAGGATGTCCCCCATGATCGAACCCGTCCAGTTGCCCTCGCCGTGGCGGGACGTGCGCCTGACCGTCGTGGTCCCGACCTACAACGAGGCGGGCAACGTGCCGGTGCTTGTCGAGCGTCTCCTCGCGTTGCCACTTCCCGGTTTGAAGGTGCTGGTCGCCGACGACAACTCCCCCGACGGCACCGGTGAGGTCGCGGACAAGCTCGCCATCGAGCATCCGGAGCGGGTGCAGGTCGTGCACCGGCCGGGCAAGGAGGGTCTGGGCCGGGCGTACGTGGACGGGATCGGCCGGGCCCTCGACGGCGGCGCCGAGTACGTGGCCCAGATGGACGCCGACCTGTCCCACCCACCGGAGGCGTTGCCGGGCATGCTGGGCGCGCTGCTGTCCACTCAGGCCGGCGTGGTCATCGGGTCACGCTACGTTCCCGGCGGCGAGTTGGACGAGAACTGGCCGCTGTACCGTCGGGCGCTCAGCGGCTGGGCGAACCTGTACGTGCACACCCTGCTGCGGGTCCGCATCCGCGACCTCACCGCCGGTTTCAAGATCTGGCGGGCCGACGCGCTGCGCGACATCGGGCTGGAGCGGGTGCAGTCCAACGGCTACAGCTTCCAGGTCGAGATGCACTACCTGGCCACCAAGCGGGGGCACACCATCCTGGAGGTGCCGATCCGGTTCGAGGAGCGGCGCGACGGCACCTCGAAGATGACCACCGCCACCAAGATCGAGAGTGCGCTGATGCCGTTCAAGCTTCGTACCCGGCACCGCAACATCGAGCCCTGATCCGCCGGGTCATTCGTAGACGGCCCGGTGCGCGGTGGCGATCGTCCGGTGGTACACCCCACCGGTGAGGGCACGGTCCCGGGCCAGCGCGGCGCGGGCGGCGTTCGCGCCGGGGGCGCCGTGCACTCCCCCGCCGGGATGCGCCGACGCGCTGGCCAGGAAGAGCCGATCCACCGGAGTGTCGGCGCGGCCCAGCCCGGGTACCGGCCGCAGGAACAGCTGCTGGTACGGGGCGGCGGTGCCGCCGCCGAGCGCCCCGCCGACCAGACTCGGGTCGGCGTCCTCCAACTCGGCCGGCCCGGCCACGTGCCGACCAACCACCAGACCGCGGAACCCGGGCGCGGCGGCCTCCAGCACCGTCTCCATCCGCTCGACGTGGGACATGATGTCGTCGGCCCGCCAGTGCCGGCGGAACGGCAGGTGGGTGTACGACCAGAGCGACTCGGTGCCCGGCGGCGAGTGACTCGGGTCCGCCACCGACATCTGGCCGACCAGCAGGAACGGATCCGGTGGCAGCTCACCCAGGGCCAGCCGGGCGGCGTAGCCGGTCAACCCGTTGAGGTCCGCCCCCAGGTGCACCGTGCCGACGGTGGCCAGGCGACGGTTCGTCCAGGGCACCGGAGCGGACAGTGCCCAGTCCACCTTCAGCGTGGAGCCGTCCCACCGGAAGTGCTCCAGGTCGGCCACCAGTCGCGGGGGCAGCAGGGCCGGGCCGACCAGATCCAGGTACAGGGCGGGCGCGGGCACGTCGGCGAGCACCGCCCGGCGAGCCCGCCAGTTGGCCCCACCAACGGTGCGGACCCCCACCGCCCTGCCCCGCGCGACCAGGACCCGGTCCACCCGGGCACCGTAGAGGATCCGGCCGCCCCGCTCGGTCAACCGGGCCACCAACGCGTCGGTGATCTTCTGTGCGCCGCCCTCCGGGACCGGCCAGCCGACCTGCTGGCCGAGCATGGCGAGCAGCCAGCCGTAGACGCCGGAGCCGGCCTCCTCCGTGGACAGGTCGGTGTGCAGGGCGCAGCCGGCGAGCAACGCCGGCCCGCCGACGCCCGCGAACAGTTCCTCGCCGAGCCGGTTCACCGGCAGCACCAGCCGCCGGGCCAGCCGCAGCGCGCCGCCGACCCGCAGCCGGCGCAGCAGGCCGAGGCCGCCGCGCACCGGCGGGAACGGCGTGGTGACCAGCTCCAGCATCGGTTCGGCGACCTGCCGCCACTGCGCGTACGCGGTCAGCCAGCGCTCGCCGTCGCCGGGGGCGAAGGTCTCCAGGGAGGCCGCCGTGACCGCGGGGTCGCGGTTGAGCACGGCGGCCCGGTCGTCGGGGAACAGGTGGGCCAGCACATCGGGCGCGTGCCGCCAGGTGAGCCCGTACCGGGTCAGGTCGAGCCCGCGCAACACCGGCGAGGCGTAGCCGAGCGGGTAGAACGAGCTGAACAGGTCGCTGAGGTAACCGGGCGCGGTCACCTCGGCCGAGCGGACCGCCCCGCCGGGCACCCCGGTCGCCTCCAGCACCAGCACGTCCCAACCCGCGTCCGCCAGCAGGTTGGCGGCGACCAGGCCGTTGTGTCCGGCACCGACGATGACGGCGTCGGCCCGCTCGGCACCGAGGGAACCTGGCGAAGTCATCCGGGGACGCTACCCCGGCCCCGCCGGGTGAAACGTTTGCCACGGCCGGGCCCGGGCATGCAGCGCGCCATGTACACGGTCACGCAGCTCATCGGTGGGGTGTGGGGTGCCGGCGGGGAGGCCGGCGAGTTGACGGTGCACGATCCGGCTGACGGCCGCCCGGTGACAAGTGCCCCGGTCGCCACGGCCGACGAGGTCGACAAGGCGGTGGCGGCGGCGCGGGGGGTGGCGTCCGAGTGGGCGGCGACCTCCCCGGCGGAACGGGCCGCGACGCTGCACCGGATCGCCGACGCGGTCACCGCGGCCGCCGACGACCTGGCCCAGGCGACGACCGCGGAGATGGGCAAGCCGCTCGCGGACGCCCGGGGCGGCGTCGAGGCGGGCATCGCCACCCTGCGGCAGTACGCCGAACTCGCACCGGCCCGGGGCGGGCGCACCCTGCACGGCGATCCCGCCGCGATCGACTTCATGACACCGCAGCCGCATGGGGTGGTGGCGGTCATCACGCCGTGGAACGACCCGGTCGCCGTGTCGTGCGGGCTGCTCGGAGCGGCCCTGGTCACCGGCAACGTGGTGCTGCACAAGCCCAGCGAGCGCACCCCGGCGACCGGGTGGCTGCTGGCCCGGGCGTTCGACACCGCCCTGCCGGCGGGGGTGCTGTCGCTGCTCAGCGGCGGCCCGACCACCGGCGCGGCGCTGGCCGCCGCCGAGGTGGACATGGTGGCGCACGTGGGGTCCAGCGCCACCGGCCGGGCGATCGCCACGGCCGCGGCCGGCACCGGCGCCAAGGTGCTGCTGGAGAACGGCGGCAGCGACCCGCTGATCGTCGACGCCGACGTCGACCCGAGCTGGGCCGCCGGTGAGGCCGCCCTGGGCGCGTTCGCCAACGCGGGTCAGATCTGCGTCGCGGTGGAGCGGATCTACGCCCACCGCGACGTCGCCGAGGACTTCGTCGCCGCGCTCGTCGAGCGGGCCGCCGCGCTGCGCGTCGGCCCGGGGCGGGATCCGCAGACCCAGCTCGGTCCGCTCGTCGACCGGCGCCATCGCGATCAGGTGCACGGGCAGGTGATCGCGGCGGTGGCCGACGGTGCCCGGCTGCGCGTCGGCGGCACCCTGCCGGAGGGGCCGGGTGCCTTCTATCCGGCGACGGTGATCGACCACTGCCGGCACGACCTGGCGTTGATCCGGGAGGAGACGTTCGGCCCGGTGGCGCCCGTCGTGGTGGTCGACTCGTTCTCCGAGGCGCTGCGGTGCGCGGCCGACTCACCGTACGGGTTGGCGGCGACCGTGCTGACCGGGTCGATGAGCCACGCCCAGCGGGCCTGGCGGGAGCTGCCGGTGGGCACCGTGAAGGTCAACTCGGTGTTCGGTGGCGCGCCGGCCGGCGCCGCCCACCCGCGCCGGGCCAGCGGTCAGGGCTTCGGCTACGGGCCGGAGCTGCTCGACGAGTTCACCGCCACCAAGGCGGTGCACATCCAGGCGCCCGGCGGCGGCCACTGGTGAGCCGGCGCACGGGCAGGCGGGCGGGGCCCGGCCGGAGGCGTACCCCGGTCTCGGGCCCCGTCGACGACGGCGGGCTCAACCGCCGCGGGCCTTGCGGGTCTGTCGGTCGTTGGCCTTCTGGATGGCCTTGACCAGTTCCGGCTTGGTCATGGTCGACCGTCCCGACACGTCCAGTTCGCGGGCCACCCGCAGCAGGTGGTCCTTGCTGGCGTTCGCGTCCACCCCACCGGCGGTGGGTGCCCGTCGGGCCGGTCCGCCGCCGGCGGCCTGCCGGTCGCTGGGGCCCTTGCGGCCCTTCGGCTCCCAGTGGTCACCGACCTTCTCGAACTCGTGCTTGACGGCGGCGAACGCGGTGCGGTGGGCGCGCTCGCCCTCGCCGTAGGTCTCGACCGCGGAATCGTGTGTCTTCTCCCAGGTGCGCTGGGCCTTCTCCGGAGAGCGCCGCAGCGTGCTGGGCAGTACCTCGCGCCCGGGCATCTCGATCCTCCTCCGTGTGCGAGCGATTCGAATTGGCGTACCCGGGCGACGCGGCGGCAAACGCCGGCGGGGTTTGCCGCCGGAACGCGCCGGGTACCGGCGGGGCCATCCACGTGCCCGCAGCGCCCAGGGAGCGGTGATGACGACGACGAACCCCGAGGCCCCGTCGACCGATCCGCCGGCGCCGGGCCTGCCGGGAATCCGCCAGCTCCGCTGGTCGACCTGGCGTGGCGTGCTGGTCCGGGCCGGGCGCAACTACCTGCGGGACAACTGCACGGACTGGGCCGCGGCCCTCACCTACTACGGGGTGCTGGCGTTGTTCCCCTCCACCGTCGTGGTGGTGGCCCTGGTCGGTCTGGTCTCCGACGGTGAACGCACCGTCGACACGGTGCTCGATCTGGCCCGCGAGATGGGCGCCGGCTCGGTCGTGGCGAACGAGAGCTTCGTCGGCGTGGTCCGCGAGGTGGTGGACCAGAACAGCTCCGCCGGCGTGTTGCTCAGCTTCGGTCTGCTCGGTGCGCTCTGGTCGGCCTCGAACTTCATCGCCTCCTTCACCCGGGCCTCGAACGCCATCTACGGCGTGGTCGAGGGACGGCCCGTGTGGCGGCTGCGCCCGACGCAGATCGGGCTGGCTGCCGTGTCGCTGGTGCTGCTCGCCGCCGTGGCCGCCGGCCTGATCGTCAGCGGCCCGGTCGCCGACGCGGTCGGTGACCTGGTGGGTGCCGGCGGCGCCGCCCGCACCGCCTGGGCGGTGGCCAAGTGGCCGGCGCTGGCGTTGATCGGAATGCTGTTGATGTCCCTGCTGTTCTGGGTCGCACCGAACGTGCGGCAACCCCGGTTCCGCTGGCTCACCCTGGGCGGGGTGGTGGCCCTGACCACCTGGGCGCTCGGTTCCTTCGGCTTCGGGTTGTACGTGGCCAACTTCGGCTCGTACAGCACGACCTACGGCAGCCTCGGGGCGGTGATCGCGTTCCTGGTCTGGCTCTACCTGTCCAACTCCGCGCTGATGCTCGGTGTCCAGATCAACGCCGAACTGCAGCGGGGACGGCGGCTGCAGTCCGGCCGCGAGGACACCGACGAGCCGGTCTTGCCGCCGCGGTCGCCGGCCGGTGGGTGACCGCGCATCGGTTTACCCCCCGCCCCCTCGGGTAGCGCAGAAGGCATGGATCGCGGCAGCAGCAAGCACTCACCGAGGGTCGACGAGCAGATGAGCCAGGAGATCAGCGGCCTCGTGCAGGGGCCGGGGACGGGCGGCTCGCGGGTCGACGAGTTCCGCGTCCCGGAGCCCGCGGGAGAGGACCAGCCGGAGCCGACCACGGCACCGGCCGGCGATCTGCGCAGCGGCGCTCCCCAGGGCATGACCTCCGAGGATGTCGAGGCCCGCAGCCGGCTGGGGCGGTTCATCACGATGAACGCCCTGCCCGGGGACCGGGCCGCACTGCTCGCCAACGCGCGGGAGAACGAGGCCCCCGACGACGTACTGGCCGCGTTGGAGCGCCTGCCCGAGAGCACCCGGTACCAGACGGTGTCCGAGGTGTGGGCGGCGCTCGGCCACACCAACGAGACGACGCGCTGGTAGGTGGACCGCCCGGTCCGCAAGCCTCACCAAGTGCAGGGAAGGATTCTGATGAGTGGTGTAACGGAGCATGTCGACGTGGCCGTCCCGGTCCGGACGGCGTACGACCAGTGGACCCAGTTCGAGGAGTTCCCGCAGTTCATGGAGGGTGTGCAGGAGATTCGCCAGCTCTCCGACACGATGACCCACTGGACCGTGGAGATCGCCGGGGTCAAGCGGGAGTTCGACGCCGAGATCACCGAGCAGCTGCCCGACGAGCGGGTGGCGTGGCGGTCGACCGGCGGCACCGAGCACTCCGGGGTGGTCACCTTCCACCGGCTGGACGAGAACACCAGCCGGGTCTCCCTCCAGCTGGAGTTCGACCCGCACGGGGTCATCGAGAAGGCCGGCGACAAGCTCGGCGTGGTCGACCGTCGGGCCAAGGGCGACCTGCAGCGCTTCAAGGCGTTCATCGAGCGACGCGGTCAGGAGACCGGTGCGTGGCGCGGGCAGGTCGACCGTCCGCAGCCCTGATCCCCGCGATGACACCCACGACGGCCGCCGGGTACGCCCGGCGGCCGTCGCTGGTCGACCGGGTCCGCTGCCGTACCGAGGCGCGGTCCCGGTGTCGTTTGCGACGACGGGGCGGGGGTACCGCGATGGGCATGACCGACGACAGGGCGTGGCGCAACGAGGAACGACTTCCCCTCGAGGAGCTGGACCGGGCCGTCGCCCGATCCACCCTCGACGGGCAGGCCGACGACGTGACCGGTAACGACGCCGGGGAGGAAGCAGCCTTCGGACACGGTCCCGAGGCGGCCGACCGGGGCGGCGAGGTGCCGGGCACGGGTCGTGAGCCCACCGACCCGGACCGCGCCTACCGCCCGTCCACCACCGGGCGCACCGGCCCGGACACCCTCTGACACCACCCACGGGGTACGTTCCGGGCGCGCCGGCGGTGCTCCGGTGCGTACCCGCGGGGCCAGGCCCGGCAGCCCGACCGCCTCAGCCGAACGGGCGGTGAATTCGGACAGCTCCGGCAGAATCGGCCGTTCGGCTGACGGCAACGGCCGTGCCGCGCGCAAGACTTTCGGAATGCATCAGGGCTCCGGCTTCCTCTCCACCCGTCAGCGCCGCCTGGCATGGCTCGGCTTCCTCCTCGCCGCCGTGCAGGCACCCGTCTCGGCCAGGCTGGTCGACGACAGCTCGTGGCTGTTCAGCCTCTGCGTCGCGCTGATGGTGGCAACCGTGATCATCGCCGACGACGCCGCGCGTCGCCGCCCGGCGGACGCGCCTTCCGGCGAGTAGGGCCGTTTGCTGCCGGTCGTGGCGTGGCGTCCGGTTCCCGCCGTCCGCCGCGCCCGACTCGATCCCCTCGGACATCCTGCGGACACCGCCCGGTGCCGCCGGGACCGTCCGAGCGGCCGAGGTCACGGCCCCGCCGGTTGGCTACATTCGTTCCCCATGCGCGTGTCGTCGAACCGGGTCGTCTCCCCCACCGCCGTCGACTGGGCGCGGTCCAGTCTGGTCGCCCTCGCCAACGCCGTGGGTCTCGACGGACTCGCCGCAGCCGCCGGCCGACCGGGGTTGCTCGCCGCCGTGGACCAGCACGCCGCCGCGGTGCGTGACAGCCTGCACGGGGACCGGCGGCCGTTGACCGCCGCCGCCCTCGCCGGGTACGCCGACGGCATGTGCGCCGCCGCCGAGGAGCACGGTTGGCAGCCGGCCGACGCCCCGATCGACTGGGCGGAGGTGGACTGGGTCACGCTGCGCCTGGTCGCGGTCTGCGCGCTGACGGCCGCGCTGGACACGCCGGCCGCGCAGCCCCCACCGCTGTGACGTGCGGACGGGTGCCCGCCGTGCGGCGGGCACCCGTCTCAGCGCGATCGGCGACGCGACCACCCGACCGTCACGGACGGAACTGCTGGGTCTCGTCGCCGCTGTTGCCGGACTGGTAGGTACCCCGGCCGCCGGCCATCGAGGACTCCGATCCCCGCGAGGCCGGCTGGGCGGCACCGGTCCGGTCGGCCATCTGCCGCTGCATGTCACCGCGGCCGGCCTCGGCGCCCTGCCGCTGCTCACGGATCGCCCGTGATTCCTCGGCCGCTCGGGTGAGCCAGCCTTCCCACCGGTTCTGCATCGGCCGCACCAGACCGCCACCGACGCCGACGATCAGGATGCCGGCCACCGTGGCGAGCACCGCGATCAGCACGGGCTGGGTCACGGTGGTGGCGATACCCACCTGGTTCAGCGCCGCGATGACACCCAGGGCGAGGATGAAGATCGCCGTCACGTCGGCCAGGAACCGGCCGTACGACAGCCCGCCGAGCGCCCCGGTGACGAGGTCCCGCACCGCGTTGGCGATCGCGGCGGCCACCACCACGATGACGATCGCGACGAACGCCCGGGGCAGCCAGGCCACCACGCCCGCGATCAGATCGCTGATCGCGTTCGGCCCCCAGACGCCGAAGGCGAACTGAAGGGTGAACAGCAGCACCGCGTAGTACGCGAGCCGCGCCAGGATGTCACTGGCGTCGTACCGCGTCCGCTCCAGCGCACGCTTGATACCGCCCCGTTCGACCCACCGGTCGAACCCCACCCGTTCCAGTACCGTGTCCACGATTTTGAGCACGGCTCTGGCGATGAGCCATCCGACCACGAGGATCGCGATGAACGCGATGGCCCGGGGCACGAACAGCAGCACCGACCTCCACATGTCGGCCGCGGCGTCACCGATGTCGACCTGCCTGGCCGCGAGGGTTTCCGGCATGATGTCCCTCCTGTCGCATGGTTTGCCCGGCGCGCTTACCCCTTCCCCCGGTCGGCACGCCGCCACGGTCACCCCGTTTTTTCTGGACAGATCCCACCGGAACGGCTCTGACCTGCTCTGACGTCCCGGTCCGGCGCGCCCGGCCGATGATCGGGAACGTGGGTCGAGCGGGCGGACTAGGCTGCGCTCATGCCAGGAACGGTCGGGCGAGTACCCACGCCATCAGGCCCTCTGCCGGGCACGGCGGTGCCGGGCACGGCGGCCGTCGCCCGCCACCCCCGCTGGGGTGACACCGCGCTCGGTCCGTACGAGTCGTGGGATCCCGCCGTCCGCGCGACCGTCGAGGTGGTGCTCGCCTCCCCGGCTCCGATGGCGCTGCACCTCGGCGCGGACCTGCTGCTGCTGTACAACGACGCGTACGCCGGCCTGATCGGCGACCGACATCCGGACGCCGTGGGGCGGCCCCCCGCCGAGGTCTTCGCCGAGGTCTGGCAGCGCCCCGGTGTCGGTGACGTCGTCGAGCAGACCTACCGCACCGGGGTGCCCGTCCTGGACCGGGAGATCCCGCTCCCGCTGCAGTCCGCCTCCGTGGCGCTCGACCAGCCCGTCTACACCCGCGCGTGCTCGCCCGTACGGGACAGCCACGGCCGGGTCGTCGGCGTGCTGGCCGTGGTCGCCGAGACCAGCCCGGCGACCCGGCAGTTGCAGGGGCTCAGCGATTTCGCCGCGGCGCTGTCCGGCACGCTCACCCTGGACGACGTGGCCCGGGTGGCGCTGCGTTACGCGATCACCTCGTTCGACGCCGACCGGGTGTCGTTCGCGGTGGACGACGGGGGCGGCGCCACCGGGTGGCGGATGGTCCGGCGGGTCCGGGGCGAGTTGGTGGACGAGGCGGACGAACGGTTGCCCCCACTGTGGCGACGCGGTCCCGCTGGCTGGTCGGCACCGGTGGTGGTCAGTGCCCGCACCGGCCAGGCCAGCTTCGTCGACGACGGCCAGCCGCTGCACGAGATCGCGGCCGACCGGCACGACCAGAAGATCCGCGCCCTGGCGGCCGTGCCGCTGCGGGCGTCGGTGGTTCGGGGAGCGCTGACCGTCGGCTACCGCTCGCCGCATCCGTGGTCGGCCGCGGAGCGGGCGCTGCTGGCGGCCTCGGCCGAGCTGGTCGGGCAGGCCACCGAGCGGGCCCGCCGCTTCGAGACCCAGCACGGCACCGCCCAACTGCTGCAACGGAGCATGCTGCCGGAGCACCTGCCGGTGCTGCCCCAGCTACGGATCGCCGCGCGCTACGACCCGGGGGTCGACGGCAACGCCGCCGGCGGTGACTTCTACGACGCGTTCGTGCTGCCCACCGGCGACCTGGGGGTGGTCCTCGGCGACGTCGCCGGCCACGACGTGCAGGCCGCCGCCCGGATGGGGCAGGTGCGTGCCGCGCTGCGGGCGCTGGCCCTCAACGATCCGCGCCCGGACCACGTGCTCGCCGGGCTCGATCGGCTGGTGGGCAGCCTGGGTGCCGAGGCCGGCACGTACGAGCTGTTCGTCACCGTGACGTTCGGCGTCATCGACGTCGACCGGAAGGAGCTGACCCTGGCCAGCGCCGGTCATCCCGCGCCACTGGTGCGTCGCTGTGCGCCGACCGGTGAGCCGCGGGCCGAGTACGTCGACGTGCCCTCGGGTGCGCCGTTGGGGGTCGGTTACCGGGCGGCGACGCGTACCGTCGCGTTCGTTCCCGGTGACACGCTGCTGCTGTTCAGCGACGGTGTGGTGGAGCGACGCCGGCACGGCCTGTCGGACGGCCTGACCCGGCTGGCGGAGTCGGTGGCCGGTGCGCCCAGTGGCGACCCGAGGGCGTTGTGCGCGGTGGCCTCCGCGGCCGTGCCCGGCACGACCGAGGACGACGTGGCCGTGCTCGCCGTCGAGTACGCGGTGCGGCCGAGCCGGTCGGCGCGGATGGAGGTGCCCGCCGAGCCGACCGCACCGAGCCGGGTGCGGCACTGGATGACCGCCCAGCTGACCGAGTGGGAGGTCGCGGAGTCGGTGATCGGCGCGGCGGTGCTGTGCACCAGCGAGCTGACCACAAACGCGCTGCTGCACGCCGGCACGGCAGCCCGGGTCGAGGTCGACCTCAGCCCCGAGCGGCTGCTCGTCTCGGTGGCCGACTCCGGCTCCCGGGGCACGGTGACCCGGGCCCGCACGGAGACCCTGAGCAGCCGGGGGCGCGGGCTGGGCCTGATCGAGGAGCTGAGCGACGCCTGGGGCACCGACCCGACCGTCCGCGGCTCGACGGTCTGGTTCGAGATCCTGCTGCCACCCGCCTGAGGCGCCGGACCGAGGGAGGACGTCAGCCCCGGGGCGGAATTCCGGATTACCGGAACGTCAGCCGGGGCACGTTGTGCGCCACCTGTCCGCGTGCCGCGGGCGTGGCGAGAGGCGGTCCGGTGGAGACGATCGACGTTGCGTTCGCGGTGCTCGGTGTGGCGGCCCTGCTCGCCGGCATCCTGCCACGGCTGCTGGAGCGGCGTCCGCTGTCCATGCCGCTGGCGTTCCTCGGCCTCGGGATGCTGATCTACCTGCTGCCCACCGGTCTGCCCGTGCCGGATCCGCTCACGCATCGGGATATCGCCACCCATCTCACCGAGATCTGCGTGATCGTCGCGCTGATGGGTGCCGGTCTGAAGATCGACCGACCGTTGAGCTGGGCGCGTTGGTCGTCGACGTGGCGGCTGCTGGCCGTGGCCATGCCGCTGTGCATTGCCGCCGTCGCCCTGCTCGGCTGGTGGTGGGCGGGTCTGGTGCCGGCCAGCGCGTTGCTGCTCGCCGCGGCGCTGGCGCCCACCGATCCGGTGCTCGCCAGTGACGTCCAGGTCGGCGAGCCCAACGCTGATGAGGATGCCGAGGACGAGGTTCGGTTCGCGCTCACCTCGGAGGCCGGGCTGAACGACGGTCTGGCCTTCCCGTTCGTCTACGCGGCGATCGCGATCGCGGGCGCCGGTCTCGCCCCCGGTGACTGGCTGGTCCGCTGGATCACGCTCGACGTGCTCTACAAGCTCGCGGTCGGGCTGGCCGGTGGGCTCCTGATCGGGTGGCTGCTCGGCAAACTCTTCTTCCGGGCACCCAGCGAGCTGCGGCTGGCCCGGCACGCGGAGGGGTTCCTGGCGCTGGCCGCCACCTTCCTGGCGTACGGGCTGGCGGAGGTGGCCGGCGGCTACGGCTTCCTGGCGGTCTTCGTGGCCGCCCGCGCGATCCGGGCGGCGGAGCGCAACCACAAGTACCACGCGGTGCTGCACGACTTCGCCGAGCAGGTGGAACGGCTGCTCACGGTGCTGATGCTGCTGCTGCTGGGCGGCGCGGTGATCAGCGGGCTGCTGGCCGGTCTGACCTGGCCCGCCGCCCTTGTCGGTCTGGCCCTGGTGTTCGTGGTCCGACCGCTCGTCGGTTGGCTGGCGCTGCGCGGCGCTCCCGGTCGGCCCGCGGAGCACCTGGTGATCGCGGCCTTCGGCATCCGGGGCATCGGCTCGTTCTACTACCTGGCGTACGCCACCACCAAGGCGGACTTTCCTCAGGCGGAGCTGGTCTGGGCCACCGTCGCCCTGGTGGTGATCGTCTCGGTGGTGGTGCACGGGGTCGCGGCGACGCCGGTCATGCGGATGCTCGACGCGTCGGGCGAGCGCACCGCGACGGCGTCCCCGCCGGAGCGTTCCCCCGCCGTCGCCGCCTGAGCCGCCCGCCGGACGACGCGGGCAGCCGGGGCGTCAGGCCAGTCGGCGGGCCAGGGCGCGGCCGAGGTCGCGGCCGGAGCGCCAGGCGGTCTGCACCCGGGGTCTGCCGAACGCGTCCCCGGCCAGCCCGACGCCGTCGTCGTCGAGGTGGAAGCCGGTGTCCGGGCCACCGCCGTCGGCCGGCTTGGCGTACGTCCACCGGTGCACGTGCACGAACTCCGCCCGGTCGGGCAGGGCGAGCAGGTCGCGTACGGCCGCCTCGATCTGCGGCGCGGCCGCGGTGGGCTGGGCCAGGTGTCCGGCGGCGAACCCGTCGGTGGTGTGCGCGACCAGGACCGCGGCGCCGTCACCGCGCCGGTCGCCGTCGTCGCAGACCAGGCTGAGCAGTGGATGGTCGTTGACGAAGGCGCCACCGAAGTCGGTCCACCGCCGGCACGGAAAACGCAGCATCGCCGCCAGCGTCGGCGACCACCGCTGTCGTCCCACGGCGTCGGTGGCCGGGACGAGTGCCGGGTCGAGCAGCAGCGCGGCCTGCGGCCCGGGCATCGCCAGCACCACCGCCGCGCAGTCCTCGCCGTCCACCGTCGGTCCCGGTTCGACACTCAGCACCAGCCGGTTCACCACCACGGGCAGGTCCCGGGCGAGATGTTCCACGAGTGAGCGCAGCCCACGCGGCGCCGACCAGCGCACCGGTCCGGGCGCCGCGCGACGGCCACCGGCGTCGTACGCCACGAAGGTGTCGGTCCACTCGCGGGCCAGGCCGGCCGCCTGCCAGCCGCGTACCACCTCGGCGAACTCGGGGTCGCTCACGGTGAAGTAGGCGGCACCGAGGTCGGCGGGGCGGCCGTCGAAGCGCCGGCTGGCCATCCGACCGCCGGCCACCCGTCCCCGTTCCCGGATCTGCACCGGTACCCCGGCGTCGCGCAGTTCCCGGGCGCAGGCCACACCGGCGATGCCGGCACCGATCACCACCACTCCCGACGGTTCGCCACGCATCCCGTGATCGTAGGACGGTCGTCCGTGGTGGCTCGACGCCCGCCGGGACGGTAGTCGGTCGACTTGTTCCGGAAACTCTTCACAGGCCGGCAATAAGCCCGTACCTTGTCGGACATGTGGGAGCGCTTCCACGCACTTTCTTCGATGGGTACGAGGAGCAGACCATGAGAACCCGTAGCACGTTCGCTCTGGTCGGCGTCGTGGCGACGGCACTGACCGTGGCCGGTAGCGTCGGCGTGGGCGCGCTGCGCCCCGCGCCCGCCGCGGCCGCCGACTCCGCCTTCTACGTCGACCCGCAGACCAGCGCCGCCCGCTGGGTGGCGGCCAACCCGAACGACTCGAAAGCCGCCGTGATCCGGGACCGGATCGCCAGCGTGCCGCAACCCCGCTGGTACACCACCACCAACACCTCGACCGTACGCGCCGAGGTGGACTCCTTCGTCGGCGCCGCGGCCGCCGCCGGCAAGATCCCGATCCTGGTGGTCTACAACATCCCCAACCGCGACTGCAGCAACCACAGCGCGGGTGGGGCTCCCAACCACAGCGCCTACCGGCAGTGGGTGGACCAGGTCGCCGCCGGCCTCGGCGGGCGTCCGGCCAGCATCATCCTGGAGCCCGACGTGCTCCCCATCATGAGCAGCTGCATGAACGAGAGCCAGCAGGCCGAGGTGCGGGCCTCGATGGCGTACGCCGGCAAGGCGCTCAAGCGGGGCTCGTCCGCGGCCAAGGTCTACTTCGACATCGGCCACGGTGGCTGGCTCTCCGCCGGTGAGGCCGCCGCCCGGCTGAACGCCGCCGACGTCTCCAACAGCGCCGACGGCATCTCGGTGAACGTGTCGAACTACCGCCGTACGTCCGACGAGGTGTCGTACGCCAAGCAGATCATCGCGGCCACCGGCAACTCCCGGCTGAAGGCGGTCGTCGACACCAGCCGCAACGGCAACGGTCCGGCCGGCTCCGAGTGGTGCGACCCGCCGGGGCGGGCGATCGGCACCCCGAGCACCACCAACACCGGCGACTCCGCGATCGACGCGTTCCTCTGGGTGAAGTTGCCCGGCGAGGCGGACGGCTGCATCGCGGCGGCGGGTCAGTTCGTGCCGCAGCGGGCGTACGACCTGGCCATCGCCGCCGGTCCGGTGCCGACCACGGCTCCGCCGACCACCACCCCGCCCACCAGCACCCCGCCCACCTCCACCCCGCCGACGTTCACCCCGCCGACCACGATCCCGCCGACCACCAACCCGCCCGGCGGTGGCTGCTCGGTGACGTTCACCCCGAACACGTGGACCGGTGGCTTCACCGCCGAGATCCGGGTGACCAACCGTGGCGCGGCGCTGAACGGCTGGAACCTGACGTTCAACGTCGCCTCC
This sequence comes from Micromonospora palythoicola, assembly GCF_036689795.1. Classification (NCBI taxonomy): domain Bacteria; kingdom Bacillati; phylum Actinomycetota; class Actinomycetes; order Micromonosporales; family Micromonosporaceae; genus Micromonospora; species Micromonospora palythoicola. The sequence goes on from NZ_JBAGKI010000012.1 coordinate 95,508, forward strand.
GGGGTACGGCTGAGCAACGGCTGGAACGGCGAGTGGAGCCAGTCCGGCAACCAGATCACGGTCCGCAACGCCCCGTGGAACGGCAGCCTGCCCAGCGGCGGCACGCTCAGCGTCGGTCTCCAGGGCACCTACACCGGCAGCAGCCTGGCCGCGCCGAACGGTTACACGCTGAACGGCACCGCCTGCGCCTGATAGCCCGACCCGTCCCGTGGCCCCCGGTCCCGCCGCCCGTACGGCGGGGCCGGGGGCCGACCCTGTGCCCTGCGGGCAGCAGGTCCGGCGGGCCCGCGAGCCCGACGCCACCGGGGTGTTACCGCTGTGCCGACGCGGGGTAGGCGACCGGTGACGAAGGAGGAGACCATGACCACACAGTCGAACCCCTCGGCCTGGCAGCCGGGTGTGACCGGCGGCGGCACCCTCCCGTCGGGCCCCGGCGGCCGTCCCGCCGCACCCAGTGGCGACGGCCACGGGCCACCGACCGGCCCACCGACCGTGACGATCGGCGCGTTCGAGGACTATCCGAGCGCCCAGCGGGTGGTGGACCATCTCGCCGACAACCGGTTCCCGGTGGAACGCACCGCCATCGTCGGCACCGACCTGACCCTGGTGGAGACCGTGCTGGGTCGGCTCACCACCGCTCGCGCGGCACTTGTCGGCGCGGGTACGGGAGCCTGGTTCGGTCTGTTCATCGGCCTGCTGTTCGGCATCTTCACGGTCGGGAACTGGGTGGCGGTGATCCTCGCCGGCCTCGTCATCGGTGCGATCTGGGGCGCCGTCTTCGGTGCCGTCGCACACGCGATGACGGGTGGGCAGCGCGACTTCACCTCCGCCAGTTCACTGCGGGCCAACCGGTACGCGGTCACCGTGGAGGCCGACGTGGCCGACCAGGCCCGACACCTGCTCGGCCGGCTGAACCTGGGTGGACGCGCGCCGCAGACGGCGGGCTGACTCCGTCCGAAACCACCGACCGGGCGGTCCCGCTGTGGGTGGGCCGCCCGGTCAGTCGGTGGCGAGGCGAGCGTGCAGGTGCTCGTCGTAGCGGCGCCCGTCGCCGTAGCGGTGCGACTGCCGCAGGGTGCCCTCCGCCGCGAAGCCGGCCCGCTCGGCGACCCGGCAGGACGCGGGGTTGGCCACCGCGTGGCACAGCTCGATCCGCTCCAGCCCGAGGTCGGCGAAGGCCCACCCGCTGAGCCGCACGACCGCCGCCGTGGCAATCCCGCGACCACGGGCGGCCGCGACCGTCCAGTAACCGATCGAGGCGTCGCCGGCGTGGATGCGGTGCAGCGACACCGAACCGAGCAGGATTTCCGGGTCTGCCGGATCGGCCGCCGCCAGCGACACGTGACCCCCGCCCGACCAGTCGGCCCGCCACCGCAGCCAGCGCAGCGCGGCGTCGAGATCGAGCGGGTCGCCCTGCGGGTTCCACTGCGCGATCGCCGGATCTCGCCAGGCATCAAGAACGGCGGGTGCGTCCGCATCCCGCCAGGGACGCAGCAGCAGGCCGGGAGCGGTCAGTTCCACGGCGGCAGAGTCTCACACCACCCGCGCCGAGCGCGCACCGGATATCTCCCGGCGGCCCACCCAGCACACTCCTTCAAAGCTTCACCATCACCTCTGAGCTCTCCGATCTGCACCGCAGCTACCAAGAGGGCGACTCCTTGTTCAAATTTTGAATAAGTGCTACCTTGGCGGCGTGACCGAGAGCCTGGACCGCGACCGCCTGACCGCCTGGCGGACCTACATCGAGGCCAGCCAGCGGCTGTTCACCCGACTTGAGGACGACCTGCGTGCCGCCAGCGGGCTCAGCTTCGCCGACTACCACGTGCTGGTGCTGCTCTCCGAGGTTCCCGGCCACCGACTGCGGATGGGCGAGCTGGCCGACCGTCTGGTCTTCTCACCCAGCCGGCTGACCTATCAGGTCTCCTCCATGCAACGACGGGGTCTGGTGGCCCGCCAGCCCTGTCCGCGGGACGGGCGGGGCAGCGAGGCGGTGCTGACCGCCGCCGGGCTGCTGGCGCTGCGGGAGGCCGCGCCGCACCACCTGCGCTCCGTGCGTACCCACCTGATGGACGACCTCGACGACACCGAGGTCGCCGCCCTGACCAGGATCTTCACCCGACTCGGCCGACGACTGCGCCCGGCCGACGGCAGCGACGCCACCCTCGCCACCACCCCCGGCGACAACTGAAGGAGCCCCGATGCCCGCCATCACCGTCGACAACGTCCTCGTCCTGCCCCGGCTGCCCCGGCTCGACGAGTCCACCGCCTTCCGGCCGGTCCGCCGGCTCACCACCGCGCCCAGCGGCTTCGAGGGCGAGGGTTTCCCGGTGCGCAAGGCCTTCGCCGGGGTGCCGATGAGCGAGCTGGACCCCTTCATCATGCTCGACCAGATGGGCGAGGTGGACTACGCGCCCGGCGAGCCGAAGGGCACCTCCTGGCACCCGCACCGTGGCTTCGAGACCGTCACCTACATCATCGACGGCATCTTCGACCACCAGGACAGCCACGGTGGCGGCGGCACGATCACCAACGGCGACACCCAGTGGATGACCGCCGGCAGCGGCCTGCTGCACATCGAGGCCCCGCCGGAGCACCTGGTGGTCAGCGGTGGGCTGTTCCACGGCACCCAGCTGTGGGTCAACCTGCCCCGGGCGGCCAAGATGAGCCCACCGAAGTACCAGGACATCCGGGGCAACCAGGCCGCGTTGCTGACCACCCCCGACGGCGGGGCGCTGATCCGGGTGATCGCCGGTGAGATCGCCGGCCACCGGGGGCCCGGCTCCACGTACACCCCGATCACCGTCACCCACGTGACGGTGGAGCCGGGGGCACAGGTGGATCTGCCCTGGCGGCCGGACTTCAATGCCCTGGTCTACGTGCTCGGCGGGCGCGGCACGGTCGGCGCCAACGGACGTGGCGTCCGCACCGGACAACTGGCCGTGCACGGGCCGGGTGACGCGTTGCGGTTCAAGGCGAACGCCCGCCAGGACAGCCGCAACCAGACCTTCGACCTCTACATCATGGGCGGGCAGCCCATCCGGGAGCCGGTGGCGCACTACGGGCCGTTCGTGATGAACACCCGCGACGAGCTGATCCAGGCGTTCGAGGACTTCCAGGCCGGTCGGCTCGGCGTCGTCCCGGCCAAGCGGCTGCCACACACCGAGGGGCAGGGCGAGCGCCCCTGAGCGACCGTCGGACGCAGGGCGGCTCCGGTGTCGGGGCCGCCCGGCCGGCTCAGGAGACGGCGAAGATGCCGGCCAGGCCGAGCAGGACCATCACCAGTACGGTCAACAGCGCCCCCCGCTCGCCCTCCACCGCCTGCTCGCGGTGCTCGGTCGCGGAGTTCGTCGGCTCGCCGGACATGCTTCGGCTCCTCCCTGCTCGGGGTGCGGGTCGGTCGCCAACAGCCAGCAGCCCACCAGCGTGCGAGCCCGACCACGGGTTCGTATGGTGAGGACGTGAACGACCTCTCTGAGGGCGGGAGCGTGCCGCTACAGGACTGGTTCCTCACCGCACCGGAACGCGCCAACCCGGTCTCTGAGTTACCCGTCTGGACCAGTGGAAACCTCGCCGAGCCGCTGATTCACGGTGCCGCGTACTTCGACCGGCTGGTCACCGAGGTCGACGGGCTGGGCGCCGGCGACCACCTCTTCTTCGCCGACTGGCGGGGTGATCCGGACGAGCGGCTCCGCCCGGACGGGCCGACGATCTCCCAGTTGTTCGCCCGGGCCGCCCAGCGCGGCGTGGTGGTCAAGGGACTGATCTGGCGGTCGCACCTCGACGTGCTGTCCTACAGCCACCAGGAGAACCGCAATCTCAGCGAGGCGATATCGGCCGCCGGCGGCGAGGTGCTGCTCGACCAGCGGGTCCGGCGCGGTGGATCGCACCACCAGAAGCTGGTGGTGCTGCGCCGCCCGGCCGCCCCCGAGCAGGACATCGCCTTCGTCGGTGGCATCGACCTGTGCCACAGCCGACGCGACGACGACGCGCACCACGGTGACCCGCAGGCGGTACGGATGGCCGCCGCGTACGGTGACCGCCCGCCCTGGCACGACGTGCAGCTGGCGCTGCGCGGACCGGTGGTGGGCGCGCTGGACACCACGTTCCGCGAGCGGTGGACCGACCCGATGCCGCTGGACTCGGAGAATCCCCTCGCCTATCTGCGCGACCGGCTCCGCGGTGCGGACCTCACCGCGGGGCCGCTGCCGGACCAACCCGCCGATCCGCCGCCCTGCGGGCCGCACCACGTCCAGGTGCTGCGCACCTATCCGGCGGTCCGGCCCCGGTACGCGTTCGCCCCGGACGGCGAACGCACGGTGGCTCGCGGCTACACCAAGGCGGTACGCCGCGCCCGTCGGCTGATCTACCTGGAGGACCAGTACCTCTGGTCCGCCGAGGTGGCCGAGCTCTTCGCCGCGGCGTTGCGCGACAATCCCGAGCTGCACCTGGTCGCGGTGGTGCCACGCCATCCCGACGTGGACGGGCGGCTGGCCCTGCCACCGAACACGGTCGGTCGAGAGCAGGCGCTGGCCCTGTGCGAGCGGGCCGCGGCGGGACGGGTGCACGTCTTCGACGTGGAGAACCACGCCGGCACCCCGGTCTACGTGCACGCCAAGGTGTGCGTGGTGGACGACGTGTGGGCCTGCGCCGGCAGCGACAACTTCAACCGGCGGTCCTGGACGCACGACAGCGAACTGTCCTGCGCGGTGCTGGACGACACCGCGGACGAGCGCTCCCCGCACGATCCGGCGGGTCAGGGTGACGGGGCCCGGTTGTTCGCCCGGGAGTTGCGGCTACGCCTGCTCCGCGAGCACCTGGACCGCGATCCGGCCGGCGGCGACGACGCCGACCTGCTCGACCCGGACGACGCGGTCGCCGCGATCACCGCCGCCGCCGAGGCGTTGCAGCACTGGTACGACGGCGGCCAGGTGGGACCACGCCCACCCGGCCGGCTACGACCGCACCGGGCTCGGCGCCTGCCCTGGTGGACCCGGGCCTGGGCGCTGCCCGCGTACCGCCTGGTCTACGACCCCGACGGCAGGCCGCTGCGGGCCCGCCGGTCGGGCACCTGGTAGCCCGGCGTCATCTCGCCGAGGACCGTGAGCCCACCCGGGTACGCGAACGAGGAGCGCGGCGAGTAGTAGCCCCAGGCGATGGTGAGCGGGTTCTCCGGGCGCAACGCGTACACCGGGTGGTCCGGATCGAGAAACTCGACCGATTCGATCTCGAACGCGGTGGACGGTTCGGCGATCACCGGATAGATGCTGCTGACCAGTTGACCGTGCAACTCGGTCAGGTAGCGGTGGTGGCCGTTGTGCATGGCGTGTCCGGTGTCACCGACGCGAACCTGGGCTCGGATCACCGGCACGCCCTCGATGTCCGTCCCGGTGGCGATCGTGTCGCCCTGCTCGGTGATGGTGGTGCGACCGGGTACGGCCGGGGCACCCCGGGCCAGGGCGTAGTGGCGCACCCGCTCGCTCGAGGTGACGTAGTGGGTCCACCAACCACCCGGGGTCACCCCGTCCGGGGCGTCCATCCCGACGAGCGTGACGCCGAGATAGGTGAGCGAGTAGGAACCGAAGCCCGAGGTCTGGCTCTCGTCGTCCACCACGTACTGGTTCATGAAGACCTCACGGTCCGGGTGGGGCCGCAGCCCCGCGGGGACCAGCGCCGCCACCGCGTCCGGGTCCGCCGGCAGCCAACTGAAGTACAGCGTCCGGCTGTTCACGACGAGGTGGGGAACGGCAGGATCGAGCACGGCACCTCCGGATCAGGGATGTACCCCGCGACGCTAAGCCCGGTCCCGTTCACGGGACAACGACGGATTGATGACACTCCGCTTGCGATCTCGGCCGGCATCGTCCGTTCGACACCCCGACGTCCTCGTCCGGCCCGGCCACGAGGGTCGCCCGGGCATCCGCGAGTGGCCCGATCGGTCGATCTGGCCGCCGAATCACGGTCGTTAAACCCTCGTCGACGCACCGGTGTGGGGGATTTCGCGGCTTTCATGCCTTGAAATCACTTAAGTACATCGTCCGTTCGGCTAGATTTCCAGGAGACGATCGGGCTAAGGTGACTCCCGAACGTACTAGCAGAACCAACCAAAGCGTCACGTCTATATCCGCGGACGAGGTGCAGGGAGGACCACCATGACCGCGTCAACGATCACCGAATCGGCGACCACCCCGGCGACCCCGGCCCCGAAGCTCGACCCGCGGGCGCTCACCGACAGCGCCGCCGAGCTGCTGAACGCCATGGCCGCGCTGCCGGCCGGGCACCCGTCCCGAGCCGCGCTTCGCGACCGGGCGATCGAGGCCTGGTTGCCGCTGGCCAACCACCTCGCCCACCGCTACAGCGGGCGCGGCGAGCCCACCGACGATCTCGCGCAGACCGCCGCCGTCGGCCTCATCAAGGCCATCGACAAGTTCGACCCCTCCCGCGGGGTGGACTTCGCCGGATACGCGATCCCCACCATCATCGGCGAGCTGAAGCGGCACTTCCGCGACCGGACGTGGGACATCCGGGTGCCCCGCCGGCTGCAGGAGCTGCGGCTGGCCATCTCGGACGCCAACAGCTCCCTGCTGCAGTCCCTGGGCCGCTCCCCGACCGTGGCCGACATCGCCGCCCACCTCAAGCTCACCGAGGAAGAGGTGCTGGAGGGCCTGGAGGGCGCCCGCGCGTACAACGCGGTGTCGCTGTCCACCCCGACCGGTGACGGCGATCGCGCGACCGAGCTGGGCGACATGCTCGGCGGTGAGGACAGCGAGTTCGAGCTGGCCGAGCTGCGGGTGGCGCTGGGCCCGGCGCTGGCCACGCTCGACGAGCGCGAGCAGAAGATCCTGACGCTGCGGTTCTACGGCAACCTGACGCAGTCGCAGATCGCGGAGCAGATCGGCGTGTCGCAGATGCACGTGTCCCGGCTGCTGGCCCGGGCCCTGACGAAGCTGCGGGGGCAGCTCGACGGCACGTACTAGGAGGGGGTGGCGATGGTGGCCGGGTCCGTCGGACCCGGCCACCATCGTCTTCGCGCCACCTCAGCCGGCCACGGGCTCCCGCCACATCGGCCAGAACGGCGTGCCGTCGGGTAGCCGGAACGGCTCGGCGACCCGGTAGCCGTGCCGCGCGTACAGGTCGCGGCTGGTCTCGCTGCTGGCCTCCAGGTACGCCGGCATGCCGTTGGCATCCAGCCAGGTGTGATGGTGGCGCAGCAGTGCCGTGCCGACGCCCTGGCCCTGGCGGTCCGGACGCACCGCGAGCAGCGCCAGATGATGATGATCGGCGTGTGGATGGTTCGCCGCGAACAGCTCGTCCAGGTGCACGAAGTTCGGGGTCCACTCCCCGCACGCCAGGGCCAGCCGGGCGTCGTAGTCCTCCGGCGGCGGCAGTGGTTCGCCGACCGACGGCAACCAGACGGCCACCCCGGCGCGGTCCCCGGTGCCGAACACCAGTCCGTGCCGGGTGGCGTGCTCGACGATGATCTCGAAGTTCCCGGCCAGCACCGACTCCCGCTTGGCCTCGTCCGGCACCAGCCAGCGGGGCTGGTCCAGCACCATGAACGCCTCGGCTATCCGGGCCGCGACCCAGCGGGTGTCGTCCGCGCCGAGCCGCCCGATCTCCGGCCCGCTCATCGCCGCAGCTCCGCCCTGGGCACCGGCTCGGTGGCCGACGGGGGAACCACCACGGCCGCCGCGCTCTCCGCGCCCAGGCCGATCCGGGCGTACGTGTCGGGACGCCGCCGCCGCAGCGACAGGCCCCACAGTCCGCCCAGCAGCGCCGCCACCGGGTAGGCCAGCGGGATCGCCCAGCGCAGCGGGGAATCCGGCTCGACGCCGAGCAGGTTGGCGAAGTTCTGCACCGCCAGCACGATGATCGCGACGAGGGCGATCGCGGCGAGGCCGGGCGCGACCAGCCGCCGCCACAGCGTCTCCTGCTCACCACTGCGGGCGAAGTACGCGATGATCGCGACCGCGGTGGTCGCGATCAGCAGCAGCACGCCGAAGCCGCCGCTGGTGCCCAGCCAGAAGAACAGCTGCAGGACCGGGTCCCATCCGTTGACCGCGTACAGGATGATCACCAGCAGGCCCAGCACGCTCTGCGCGAGCGAGGCGGCCCGGGGTGCGCCGGTGGTCGGCGAGGTCCGCCCGAACACCGCCGGCAGCACCCGCTCCCGACCCAACGCGAAGGCGTAGCGCGCGGTGGTGTTGTGGAACGAGATCATGGCGGCCAGCACCGAGGTCAGGAAGAGTGCCTGCCCGATGGTCAGAACGGTGTCGCCCAGGTGCGCCCCGGCCAGGTTGAAGATCAGCTCGACGCTCTGGGTGCCCGCCTCCTCGACGATCCGGTCCGGCCCGACCGCCACCGTCATGCTCCACGAGGAGAGCGCGTAGACCACCGCGATGATCGCCACGGACAGGTAGGTGGCCATCGGCACCGTACGCTTCGGGTCCTTGCTCTCCTCGCTGAAGACCACCGCCGCCTCGAAGCCGACGAAACCGAGGATCGCCAGCACCAGCACCGCGCCGAGCCCGGGCACGAAGAAGTTCTCCGGCGAGAACGCGGCGAAGCTCACGCTGCCGCCGGCCGGGTTGCCCAGCTGGCCGAGATCGAACACCACGATGATGGCGATCTCGGCGCAGAGCAGCGCCGCCAGCACCATGCCGTTGATGTCCACCCGGAGCAGGCCGAGCATCGCCACCAGCGCCCACGCCACCAGCGCCACGATCCACCACTGTGGCGTGATCCCGAACAGCCGGTCCAGCACCGGTGCCGCCGCCGCGCCGATGGTTCCGTAGAGCCCGACCTGGAGGGCGTTGTAGGCGATCAGCGCCACCCAGGCGGTGCCCACACCGGCCGGACGTCCGAGCCCCCGGGCCACGTACGCGTAGAAGGCGCCGGCGTTGGCCATCCGCCGGGCCATCGCCACGTAGCCGACGGAGAAGACGGCGAGCACCACGGCCACCGCCAGGAAGGCCAGCGGAATGCCGAGCACGCCGATGACCCCGTAGCCGGTGGTGACCACGCCGGCGACCACGGTCAGCGGCGCCGCCGCGGAGAGGACGAAGAAGATCACTGAGGGAACGCCGAGCCGGCCACGGGCCAGCGCCTCGGAGACGTTGCTCGGTCGTTCGGTTGTCGCTGTCGAGGACATGTACCGCTCCGGTCTGAGGGGAAGGGGGTGTACCGGGTCAGGGGGCGCCGCGCAGCACCGCCGCACCAACGGCTGCCTCGGTGTGCGCCACGAGTTCCTTCAGCGGGTCCGGCAGGGCCGGGATGATCAGGTTGAGTCGGTGGTGTGCGCGCGGACCCGCGCTCCACAGCACCTCCCGGGTCAGGCCGGCGGCGGCGACCAGCCCGAGCAGCGTCGCGTCGGGAACGCTGGGCGGCTCGGCCCGCTCCAGCAGCGCCCGCAGCCGGGTGGCCGGCCAGGCCACGACGTTGAGATCGATCGGCTGGTAGGTGACGGTGGTCCGCAGCAGTCGGCGACTCTCCTGCCGGCGCAGCACGCCGGCCCGGGACAGCCGCTCCCCCACCGCGGTCACCGAGGTCTGGGCGAGAAAGCTGAGCCAGGTGCGCACCGACTGGTGCTGCGCCTCGCCGACCAGCTGGTCCAGCACCGTGTGGGCCAACGCGTCGGCCGGTGGCCGGCGGTCGATCACCGCGACCTGCCCCCCGGAGACGGTGATGTGTCCATAGAGGGTCAGTTCGCCGAGAAGCCCCCCGGCCAGCCCGAGACTGGTCGCCGCCGGGTGCAGCTTCGCCTTGCCCCGGGTGTCGTTGTGCGCGATCAGAAAGAACTCGTCGGCGGTGAGCACACGTCCTCCCGAGCCGGCCGTCCACAGTGATCGCTAACCGGGAAAGGATGCACCGAGCGCAACTGCAACGCAACTCCCGTTTTCGCCAGTTGCACTCCGTGGTGAAGCGACCTGCGCCTTTTCCCGTGACAGACTCGGAGGGTGACCGCGAGCCCCACCGTTCGACGCCGCCGTATCGCCCGGGAACTGCGCCAGTTGCGGGAACGCGCCGGCATGACCCTGGACGTCGCCGCCCGGCAACTGGACATGTCCAAGAGCAACCTGTCGCGCATCGAGAACGCGCAGATCGGCATCAAGCCGCGCGATGTCCGGGCCGCGCTCGCGCTGTACCAGGTCACCGGCAGCGACGCCGAGGCGCTCATCGAGATCGCCCGGGGTGCCCAGCAGCGCGGCTGGTGGCAGCACTACAGCGACGTGCTCCCGGAATGGTTCGAGTTCTACGTCGGACTGGAAGCCGAGGCCGCCACCCTGCGCACGTACGAGGCCGAGGCGGTGCCCGGCTTGTTGCAGACCGAGGCGTACGCCCGCGAGGTGTACCGGCTGACCGCCGGCGAGGAGGACCTCGATCGCAAGGTGGCCGCCCGGCTACGCCGGCAGGACGTGCTACGCGGCGACGATCCGGTGGAGCTGTCGGTGGTGTTGAACGAGGCGGTACTGCTACGCCCTGTCAGCGATCACACCGTCATGGCCGGCCAGATGACCCACCTGGAAACCCTCGCCCAACTACCCAACGTAACCCTTCAGGTACTTCCCTTCGACGCCGGCGGACATCCGGCGATGAACTCGCCGTACGTGCTCCTCACGTTCGCCGACGCGGCCGACGCGGCCGTTGTCTACCTGGAAAATCTCTCCACGGGCCTGGCACTGGAGGAGGTCGCGCAGGTGCGCTCGTATAGCCTTGTGCACGAGAGGCTGTGCAGTCTGGCACTCGATCCAGCGGCGTCTTTGATCCGCCTGAAGGAAGCTTCTCGTTACTTTATGTGACCGCTGCATCGCGGTCACTGTCGGTATCGACGGAGGGATCGCGATGACCGCGCTCGACCTGTCCCGGGCGGAGTGGCGCACCAGCACCCGCAGTGTGGGCAACGGCAACTGTGTCGAGGTGGCCACCGTGGACGGTGCGGTCGCGGTCCGGGACAGCAAGGACCGGCACGGCCCGGTGCTGACCTTTCCGCCGTCGGCCTGGCGCGCCTTCGTCGTCGGCGCCCCCACACGCTGACCCCACCCACCGCCGCCGGGCCGCCCAGCTGCCGACCCAACCCGCGCCACCCGCCCGGCGCCCGGCCCACCCGCCCAGCGCCCGGCCAAACCCGCGCAGCCCCGCCAACCCGCGCCGCGCGCAGCCCCGCCGCACCGCACCACACCGCGCCGACCGCCAGATCCGGGGGTGGCGCGTGCGGGAGGCGGGGCGAACCAGCAGGCGGCTGCGTGCCTGGGCGAAACAGCTGGAGCAACCCGCCGTCACCCTTGGTCACCGGATCACTGCATCCCCCGGGTCACCGTCCGCAATCGCGCCACTCACCCACCCATGTCTCGCCTCGGGCCCTTTGCTCTGCTTCAACCGACGCAACCCCCGACCGACCTGCCGCGATGCCGGGAGCTGGCCAACCAAAACAGCGAGACAATACTCACGCAAAGTAGTCGTTGCGTGGGTTGAAGCAGAGCAAAGGGGCGAAGGAGGTTGGGTCGGGCTCCGAAACGCGGCCACGGAATGTGACGGGCATGCGTAGCTCGACGGACACGCGTGGCTCGACGGACGCATACGCGAGCGCCCCGGGCAGTCGAGGTATCGACACGGACGACGCCGAGGCAGCCCCGAGGAAGACGCCGGGGCAGCCCCCGAGGACCCGGACGTCGGCGGTGCGAGACTGGGCCGTGCTCTCCGACGTGTCCATCGACCTGCCGGTCCGGCCGGTGTTGCCGGCGCTGGTGGCGGCGCTGGGCTCGGCCGGCAGCGCGGTCCTGGTCGCCCCGCCGGGCACCGGCAAGACCACCCTCGCCCCACTCGCCGTGGCCGACGCGGTGGCCGGGCGGGTGATCGTCGCCCAGCCCCGCCGGGTGGCCGCTCGTGCCGCCGCCCGGCGGATGGCGGCCCTGCTCGGCGAGCCGGTCGGTGGTCGGGTCGGCTACGCGGTCCGGGGTGAGCGACGGGCCGGACCGCATACCCGGATCGAGGTGGTCACCACCGGGCTGCTGGTCCGCCGGTTGCACCACGACCCGGAGTTGGCCGGTGTCGACGCGGTGCTGCTCGACGAGATCCACGAACGTCAGCTCGACGCCGACCTGGCGCTCGCCTTCAGCGTCGAGTCCCGGGCCACCCTGCGGCCGGAGCTGTGGCTGCTGGCCATGTCGGCGACCCCGGAGGCGGACCGCTTCGCCGCCCTGCTCGGTGGCCCGGTGCCCGCACCGGTGGTTCGGGCCTCGTCGGCACTGCATCCGGTGGCCCGCGTCTGGGCGCCACCGCCACGGCCCGTGGCCCCGTCCGGCGCCGGCCCGGTGGACCGGGCACTGCTCGACCACGTCGCCGCCACCGTCCGGCGGGCCCTGCGCGAGCAGGAGGGCGACCTGCTGGTCTTCCTGCCCGGCGTGGGTGAGATCGCCGCCGTCGCCGGCCGGCTCGCCGAACTCGGCGACCGAGTCGACGTGCTGCGCCTGCACGGTCGGCAGAGCGGCGCCGAGCAGGACGCCGCCCTGCGGGCGGGACAGCGGCGGCGGGTGGTGCTGGCCACGGCGGTCGCGGAGAGCAGTCTCACCGTGCCGGGCGTGCGGACGGTGGTGGACGCGGGACTGTCCCGGGTGGCTCGGCTGGACCTGGCCCGAAGGCTGGGTGCCCTGGTCACCGTGCCGGTGTCCCGCGCGGCGGCGACCCAACGCGCCGGCCGGGCCGGTCGGGAGGCGCCCGGCCAGGTCTACCGCTGCTGGTCGCCCGGGGCGCACGAGCGGTTGCCCGCACAGCCGGAACCGGAGATCGCCACCGCCGACCTGACCGGGTTCGCCCTCGAACTCGCCGCCTGGGGCGCCCCCGGCGGGACCGGGCTCGCGCTGCCCGACCCGCCTCCGTCGGCGGCGATGACGGTGGCGTCCGAGACCCTGACCGCCCTCGGTGCGATCGACGCGAACGGCCGGATCACCGAGCGGGGCCGGGCCGTCGTCGCGGTCGGCGCGCATCCCCGGCTGGCCCGGGCACTGCTCGACGGGGCCGACCGGGTCGGCGCCGATCGTGCGGCGCAGGTGGTGGCCCTGCTCAGCGAGCCGACCGTGGCCGGTCCCGGCGACGATCTCGGCGCCGCCTGGCGTCGGTTGCGCGCCGGCACCGACCCGGCCGCCACTGCCCGCTGGCGTGCGGAGGTACGCCGGCTGCGCGCCGCCCTTCCAACGAACCCGTCCGGCAGATCGCAGCGGCCAGACCAGCCGGGGTGGTTGCCCGACGAACTGGCCGCCGGGTTGCTGGTCGGGTTGGCGTACCCGGAACGGTTGGCCCGGGTGCGGCGGCCGGGCGGTTCGGCGTACCTGATGAGTGGCGGGACCGCGGCGGAACTGGCGCCCGGGTCGGGGCTGGCGGGCGTCGACTGGTTGGCCGTCGCGGTGGCCGACCGCGCTCCCGGCGCGGCGTCCGCCCGGGTCCGGCTGGCCGCCGTCCTCGACGAGGGGACCGCCCGCGCGGCGGCCGGCTCGCTGCTGCGTCGCGAGCGGGAGGTCGCCTGGTCGGACGGGGACGTGGTGGCCAGGGAGGTGCTCAGGCTGGGTGCCATCGGGCTGGTCGACCGTCCCCTGGCCCGGCCCGACCCGGACGAGATCGCCGCCGCGTTGCTGACCGGCCTGCACGACACCGGGCTCGACCTGCTGACCTGGACCCCGGCGGCCAGGGCGCTACGTGAGCGGCTGGCGTTCTGCCGGTACGCGTTCGGCGACGACTGGCCCGACGTCTCCGACGAGGCGCTGCTGGCCGGCGCGCCGCGCTGGCTCGGGCCGGAGCTGGCCGGTGCCCGGCGGCGGGCCGATCTGGCCCGCGTCGACGTGGTCGGTGCGCTACGCCGGCTGCTGCCCTGGTCGTTGGCGGGACGGCTGGACGACCTGGCGCCGGAGCGGATCGCGGTGCCCAGCGGTTCGCGGATCCGGGTCGACTACGCCGACCCGGCCGCGCCGGTTCTCGCGGTCCGGCTCCAGGAGACCTTCGGTTGGGCCGAGGCACCCCGGGTCGGTGGCGGGCGGGTGCCGGTGCTGCTGCACCTGCTCTCCCCCGCCGGCCGGCCGGTGGCGGTCACCGCCGACCTGGCCTCCTTCTGGCGCTCCGGCTACCGCCAGGTCCGCGCCGAGCTGCGCGGACGCTACCCGCGCCACCCCTGGCCGGAGGATCCGACCACGGCCACGCCGGCCCGGCGGGCCGGACGGCGCTCCTGAGTGCTCACGGCTCGTCGACCACGTCGGCGATGACGACGGTGATGTTGTCCGGTCCACCAGCCTGCAACGCCAGGTCGATGAGGCCGCGGGCGCAGGCCTCCCGCTCCCGCTGGCCGGCCAGCACCTCGGCCAGGGTGTCGGCCCGTACCACGTTCGACAGCCCGTCGCTGCACAGCAGCCAGCGGTCGCCGGCCCGGGGCACCATCGTCGCGTACGTCGGGGAGACCTCGTCGCCCTGCAACGCCTGGGTCACCACGGCGCGCCGAGGGTGGCTGCCGGCCTGGTCCGGGGTGATCAGGCCCTGGTCGACGAGCATCTGCACGAAGGTGTCGTCCCGGGTGATCTGCTTGAGCACACCGTCGCGGAACAGGTACGCCCGGGAGTCGCCCACGTGGGCCAGTGCCAGGCAGCTGCCGGTACGCGCGAACAGCAGCGCGGTCAGCGTGGTGCCCATGCCCTGCCGCTGGGGATCCTCGGCGACCGCCTGACGGATCCGCTCGGTGGCCAGCTTGATGCCGTTCTGCAACGCGGCGACCAGCACGTCCTCCGGCGTCTCCAGGTCCAGCGGGGCGATCGCCCCGACGGCGATGGCGCTGGCCAGGTCCCCGGCGGCCATGCCGCCCATGCCGTCGGCGACGGCGACCAGCCAGGTGCCGGAGTGCAACGCGTCCTGGTTTCCGCTGCGGATCAGCCCACGGTCGCTCGCCCCGGCGGAACGCAGCTTCAGGGTCATGGCACGCAGCCTGCCAGGAGTAGGGCTCGGTTGTCTCTAGGAGATCAGGACCGCCCGGCGTGGCGCGGTGAATCTCACTGACGGTGAACGTGAATTCTCATCGGATGCGATCGATTGACATGTCCTGCCTGTCCTGGAAACATGCCCGATACCTGGGAGCGCTCCCAGCTCTCACCCCCACCTCGCCTGTTCCGTCCCGCTCGCCGGAAGGACTTCCCCCGTGACGCCATCCCGACGTCGTCTCGCGGTACTCGCCGCGGCGACCGCCGTGGTGCTGGTCGGCGTTAGCGCCGGCACCGCTTTCGCCGATCCACCCGCTGACGCACCCGAACAGATCCGCAACGGCGACTTCAGCGACGGCTCGTCGCCCTGGTTCTCCTACGGCACCAACACGCTCGGGGTGGTCGACGGCCAGCTCTGCGCCACCGTGGCCGGTGGCCTGGCCAACCCCTGGGACGCCGGCATCGGCCACGACGCGCTGCCGCTGATCGCCGGCGCCGAGTACACCCTCGGCTTCGACGTCACCTCCACCCCCGGTGGCCCGGTGGCCGCGGTGCTGCAACTCGGCAGCGAGCCCTACACCGGCTACTACTCGGTCACCGCCGCCGCGACCCCGACCCAGCAGCGGGTCGAGCGCACCTTCGTCGCCCCGAACGACGACAGCCGCGCGCAGCTGATCTTCCAGATCGGCGGCAGTGCCGAGCCGCGGACCGTCTGCCTGGACAACGTCTCGCTGCGCGGCGGCAACCCGCCCGAGCCGTACGTGCCGGACACCGGCCCCCGGGTCCGGGTGAACCAGGTCGGTTACCTGCCGGGCGGACCGAAGAACGCCACGGTGGTGACCGACGCCACCGAGGCGCTGCCCTGGGAGCTGCACTCCGCGTCCGGGGCCGTGCTGGCCAGCGGCACCACCACGCCGCGCGGGGTCGACGAGGCGTCGGCGCAGAACGTGCACTCGGTGGACTTCTCGTCGTACCGCACCCCGGGTCAGGGGCTGACGCTGGCGGTGGACGGCGAGGTCAGCCACCCGTTCGACATCTCCGGCACGCTCTACGACCAGTTGCGGTCGGACGCCCTGCAGTTCTTCTACATCCAGCGCAGCGGTATCGAGATCGACGGTGACCTGGTCGGCGAGGAGTACGCCCGGCCCGCCGGTCACCTCGGCGTCGCGCCGAACCAGGGCGACACCGACGTGCCCTGCGTCGCCAACTCCTGCGACTACCGGCTCGACGTGCGCGGCGGCTGGTACGACGCGGGCGACCACGGCAAGTACGTGGTCAACGGCGGTATCGCCACCTACCAGCTGCTGAGCGCCTTCGAGCGGACCAAGAACGCCGCCACGGCCGGATTCGGCGCCGACCTCGGCGACGGGACGCTGCGGCTGCCCGAGCGGGACAACGGGGTGCCGGACATCCTCGACGAGGCCCGCTGGGAGCTGGAGTTCCTGCTGCGGATGCAGGTACCGGCCGGTAAGCCGCTGGCCGGGATGGCCCACCACAAGATCCACGACCGGAACTGGACCGGCCTGCCGATGCAGCCCGAGGACGACCCGGAGCCGCGTGAGCTGCACCCGCCGTCCACCGCTGCCACGCTGAACCTGGCCGCCGTCGCCGCTCAGTGCGCCCGGCTGTTCGCCCCGTACGACAAGGAGTTCGCGCAGCGCTGCGGCAGCGCGGCGAAGACCGCGTACGCGGCGGCCAAGGCCAACCCGGCCCGGTACGCTCCGGCGACCGGCAACGGCGGTGGCCCGTACGACGACACCAACGTCACCGACGAGTTCTACTGGGCGGCCGCCGAGCTGTACCTGACCACCGGCGAGCGCACCTACCTGACCGACCTGACCGCCTCGCCGCACCACACCGGCGACGTCTTCGACGCCCGTGGCTTCGGCTGGCAGAGCGTGGCCGCGCTGGGCCGCCTCGACCTCGCCACCGTGCCGAACGGGCTGCCGGCCGCCGAGCGGACCCGGATCCGCGAGTCGGTCATCGCCGCCGCCGACAACTACCTCGCCGAGATCCGTCGGCAGGCGTACGGGCTGCCCATGCCGGGCGACCCGAACAGCTACTTCTGGGGCGGCAACGGCGCCATCATCAACAACGCGGTCGTGCTGGCCACGGCGTTCGACCTGACCGGAGCGGCGAAGTACCGCGACGGCGCGGTGCAGACGATGGACTACATCCTCGGCCGCAACGCGCTGAACATCTCGTACGTCACCGGGTGGGGCGAGCACGCGGCGGAGAACCAGCACAGCCGGATCTTCGGCTTCCAGCTCGACCCGAGCATGCCGAAGCCGCCGGCCGGTTCCATCGCCGGTGGTCCGAACGCCGCGCTCCAGGACCCGTTCGTGGAGCAGCTGCTCGAGGGCTGCGCGCCGATGTTCTGCTACGTCGACGACATCGCCTCGTACTCCACCAACGAGGTGGCGATCAACTGGAACTCGGCGCTGGCCTGGATCTCCTCGTTCCTGGCCGACCAGGGCGATTCCGCCGCCGTGCCGGCGCCCACCTGCACGGTGTCGTACACCAACTACGGCTCGTGGCAGGGCGGCACCGGCTTCACCGCCCAGGTGAACATCCGTAACACCGGCACCGCCGCGGTGAACGGCTGGACCGCCCGGTTCGCCTTCACCGGCGACGCCAAGGTGCGCGACGCGTGGATGGCCAAGGTGACGCAGTCCGGGGCCACGGTGACCGCGAAGAGCGAGTCGTACAACTCGCGGATCAACCCGGGTGCCTCGGTGATGTTCGGATTCAACGCCACCACCGGCGGCGGCGCGAACCCGTCGCCCAACCTGGTCACGGTCAACGGCGCGCCCTGCACCGTGTCCTGATCCCCGGGTGGGGTGCCGTCGGCGACCGGCGCCCCACCCGGCCCCCGTCCCGCCCGCAGTGATCAAGAAGTTCTGGTGCGGGCTCCAGACGAGTCCGGCCCCGAACATCTTGGTCGTCGGGCACCGGGGGCGGGGTCGGGGTGGGGGGGCAGGTTCGGG